>CADBFX010000001.1 GCA_902794125.1 uncultured Elusimicrobium sp.
GCACGTTTGACGTGTGATGCGGCAAACCTTAAAAAAGAAATTACGCAAAAAGAATTTAACCGGGCCGCACAACTTTTGAAAACGACGGCCGGTTCGCAAGAGAATTATGACATAAAAAAACATCAGTATGACGAAGCCGCACTTCAGCAAAGTTGGTGCACGCTTACCAGCCCCCTTACCGGGCAAGTGCTTTATAAATACTATGAGCCCCATGAGTTTATCGGCGCCGGCAAAAAAATGCTTACCGTAGCCAATTTGAAAGAACTTGATGTGTGGGTGTATGTGCCGCATGATGAACTGGCCAATTTGTCTGTCGGGCAAGAAGTAAGCGGCTATTTGCCGGAAGCAGATAAAACGTTTAAGGGCCACATTTTGGCGATTAACTAAAACGTTTAAGGGCCACATTTTGGCGATTAACGACCAGTCCGAATTTACGCCCAAAAACGTACAAACGCGCGAAGAACGCACCCGGCTTGTATATGGCGTGAAAACACGTTTTGAGAATGATGAAAATTTAACCATTAAACCCGGTATGACGTTGGAAACGGAGTTTGTAAAATAATGTCTATTGAAGTTCGGGCAGAACATATATCCAAAACGCTCAATACGACGGTGGCTTTAACAGATGTAAGCACTGTTTTTGAAGCCGGTCTTGTGCACGGGATAGTAGGCCCGAACGGAGCCGGAAAAACCACGCTGCTGCGCTTAATTAAAGGATTATTAAAACCAAACAAAGGCACATTTAACTTTACCTATCGTGACAAGGCATGCACGGCGCAAGAAGCCATAAGCCGAACCGGATATTTTCCGCAAGAACCCAGCCTATACCCTGATTTAAGCGTGTGGGAGCATTTAGAGTTTTTTCGCGACTTATACGATTTAGACGAGTCTGATTTTCATAAACGGGCAGAAGAATTATTAGCCGCTACCGGCATGGCCCCTTTTAAAGACCGCCCAGCCGGGAAATTATCCGGCGGCATGTATAAGAAATTAGGTCTTATGAGCGTGCTGGGTAGATCCTGTTTCGCGCCAAGAGTTATGGGACATTGTCTACAATGTTGCAGGCCCGGAAATGACCGTTATTTTAAGCACGTCTTATATGGACGAAGCCGAACGTTGTGCCAAGGTACATGTGCTACAAGACGGAAAATTGCTTGCCAGCGGCCAACCGCAAAGTGTCATGGAAAATTTACACGTTACGAATTTTGCAGAACTATTTTTGAAACATGAATGATACGATTATACAAGTAAAAAATCTAGTCATTGCATTTGGAAATTTCAAAGCGGTAAACGATATTTCTTTTGAGGTTCGCCGCGGAGAGATTTTTGGCTTTTTAGGGGCTAACGGCGCCGGAAAAACAACCACCATACGCACCTTATGCGGTATTTTAAATCCGACATCCGGGCAAGTGTTTGTCAACGGAACAGATGTGGCCGCTTCTACCGCGGTACTTAAGCCGCATATTGGGTACATGTCTCAAAAATTTACGCTCTACCCGGATTTAACGGTAAAAGAAAACATGGATATTGCGGGCAGTTTGTATGAATTATCTCAGCCCCAAATTAACCAACGCAGGGATGAATTATTCGCATTTATCGGGCTTACAAACGTTCCAAAAGGGCCCGTGCGGCAACTTTCGGGCGGAACTAAACAGATGATTGCGTTGGCGGCCTCTATTTTGCACGACCCGGACCTTATCTTTTTAGATGAACCCACCGCCGGTACTTCCCCGCAAACCCGTCAGGTCTTCACAAGGTAAAACGATATTTGTAACCACCCACTATATGGACGAGGCCGAGTACTGCCACCGCATTGTGCTGATGGAACGGGGGCGTATTTTGGCGACAGATACCCCCGATAACTTAAAGAAAACTTATTTTCCGCAAAAACCCGTGGAACTTACTTTTACGCAAGGTAATCAACAAATTATCTCTCAAGAAATGCGTAGTTTGTCTTTGGGGGAAGTATCCGTTTTTGGCAGTAAATTACGTGTAAATGTTACAGATAACACGGCATTTGAAAAATATTGCCAAAAACACAAATCCGATTTTATCACACGCACGGCGGAACCTACACTTGATGACGTGTTTTTAAAAGCCATATCGGGGGCGAAATGAACACCTTAGTTAAACACATTATGGCTATTGCCAGCAAAGAAGCCAAACACATCAAGCGCGATATTTTTACGTTATCAGTGGCGTTGGTGCTCCCTATGGTGTTTGTGGTGTTTTTCGGGTTTGTGATTAACCTGGATTATCATCATATTCCGCTTACCGTGCGCGATAACGACCAAAGCCACTCCTCCCGTGAACTTTTAACACAAGCCAGTGCGGCCGGATATTTTGACATTATTGCCGCACATGCTCCGGCGGAGGCGGATTTGCAACTCCAACAAAACCGTATGCGCGGATTATTGATTGTTCCGCCCGGATTTCATACCGCCTTTATAAATGGAGAGATCGCCCGCGCGCAACTTTTGATAGACGGTACAGATAATACGATGGCCGCCTTGGCCTCTACCTATATGCAGGGTATTGTGCAAGCCACCCAACAAGCCCTGTTATCTTCACACGAGCCGCCTGCTGCAGCGATCCGCACGCGCTATTTGTTTAACCCGGAACTTAACAGCCGTTGGTTTATTGTTCCGGCACTGAGTACCGTTATCATTGGATTTTTGGCTATTATTTTAACTGCCCTAACCGTAGCGCGGGAATGGGAAAACGGGATCTATGGAACTGCTACTTTCTACACCGTTACGTCCGCTAGAGATTGTAGTAGGGAAGTTACTGCCTTATTTTGCACTCACTTTTTTTGATGTACTGCTTGTATTTGCGCTGGCATTACTGGTATTTCGCATCCCGTTTCACGGCAGTTTTGTACTCTATATAACAGCGTGTTTGTTTTATATTATGGGAGCGTTGGCACTGGGGCTGCTTATATCGGTAATCACGCGCCAACAACAATCTGCCATTCAGTTTGGCTTTGCAATAGGGTTGCTTCCTTCTTTTATGTTTTCGGGATTTATTTTCCCTATTGAAAATATGCCCGCTTTCTTTCAATATGTAACCATGCTGTTTCCGCAACGGTGGTTTTTACAAATCAGCCGCGCCTTATTTTTAAGTGGGGCAGGACTAAGTGGCCTGTTGGTCCCTTTTATCGCGCTATTTTTGTTTATGATAGGAATGATTGCGCTGGCCGTACGAAACTTTAAAACGGATGTGGAGCCATGATACACAAACGCATTGTAAAAGGGCTGATTCGCAAAGAATTTGTTCAAATCTTCCGTGATCCTAAAATGATCGTGGCTATCTTTTTTGTGCCGATAGTTCAACTGACTATGTTCGGGCTTGCGCTAACCAGTGAAGTAAAAAATATAGAAATGGTCGTTGTCAGTAAACCCTCTGCGATTGCACGGGAAGTACAAACGCGGGCAGTTGCGTCCCGTTGGTTTAAGCAAGTGCTTTAAGCAAGTGCGTCATGTAGACGGGACTAATGTTTTGGACCCTGCCGCACTGCTTACCACTTACAAGGCTGAAGCTGTACTCGTGGCTCCTGCAGAAGGATTTGAATATGCTTTAGAGCGGCAGAATAAACCTATTCAACTGCTTATCAATGCTACCAACGCCCAACGTGCACAACAGGTAAATGCTTATGTTAGCCAGATTTTAGCGCGTGTGGCGGCCAGCCACGGGTATCTGTTGGGCGAGCTGCCGCGGCTTGCATTAGATACACGTATTTTGTTTAACCCGCAAATGAGTACAGCGGCTTTTATGGTGCCGGCCCTTCTGGTTATGACCAGTTTTATTATTTTGATGATTGTAGGGAGTATGGCCATTACCAAAGAAAAAGAAATGGGAACCATGGAAAAATTGATATCCTCTCCGGCTTCTACGGCAGATATTTTGCTGGGCAAAGTGTTGCCGTATTTCTTTATCGGTATTGGGGTAGTAACATTGATGCTATGTATAGGCGTGTTAGGATTTGGTATTGCCTACCGGGGAACGGTTTGGCAATTTTTCCTTAACGGTATTGCATTAGCCGCTTGTGCTCTATCCGTAGCTACCCTCATTAGTACCATCGCCAACACCCAACAACAAGCCATGATGGGGGGAGTGCTGATACTACTTCCGGCTATTTTACTCTCCGGCGTATTTTTCCCGGTAGCCAACATCCCGGAAGGGTTCCGTTGGCTATGCTACTTAAATCCGCTTATGTATGCCTGTACCAATTTCCGCAACATCATCTTAAAAGGCGGCGATTATTCGTTCTTTTGGCAATATTTCAGTGTTCTGCTAGGCATGGCACTTGTTTTGGCCGCCACTGCCTATAAAAACTTCAAAGCCAAACTTAATTAGCTTTTCCTTTTCTGCAAATACTTGCACGCTCTTTGGTACACAAGTTGTCAAAGTTAACCAAAATAATTGAGATTTTATAGTGACCATAAGTATGTAGGTTGGCATAATAACAGCGAATTTGCCTCATAATTGCTACAATGATTTTATATGGAGGAAATATGAAGAAAGAACTTGGCGTAAAACCGTTTTTATTCCCGATGCCGGTGCTTATGATTGCCACTTATAACGAAGATGGCACCGTAGATGTAATGAACATGGCGTGGGGTGGCATTTGCGATCATGATAAAGTGGCTCTTAACTTGGAAGAAAGCCATAAAACTGTAGCAAACATTAAGGCGCGTAGAGCATTTACAATTAGTATTGCTGATACGGATCATTTGGAAGTGGCGGACTATTTTGGTATCGCTTCGGCCAATTCCGTCAAAGATAAATTTAAAAAATCGGGCTTGCATGCCGTCAAAAGTACACGAGTAGATGCCCCTATTGTAGAAGAATTTCCGCTGACGTTGGAGTGTGAAGTAGAAGAAATCCAACCGGAAGGTTTCCGTGTGGTGGGGAAAATTGTTAATGTGCTTGCGGATGAAAAGGTAGTTACCGATAAAGGCACCGTGGATCCCACTAAACTAAATGCGTTTGTGTTTGACCAATTCCAAGGCGGTTATTATAAAATTGGCGAAAAAGTAGGCCAAGCGTGGAACAGCGGTAAAAAATTCGTAAAATAAATACCCGTTGCATTTGCATTGCCCCTTATTTAATTGTAAGGGGCTTTTTTTTGTCTTATAAACTAAAATGATAAAATATAAAAAAACAGGTTTTCTCATGCATAAATATACCAAAACTTACACCGTTATTTTAGACGATATGGACGTACGCAAGCACCGTTTGCGCCCTATATCGGCTGTTATGTACTTGCAAGACACCTTTGCGCGTTACTGTGCTACCAAGCGCATGGCCGCCTACGATTTGTTACAGAAAGACCAAATTTGGGTGATTAGCGAAATCCACATGGATTTTGTAGGCAATCTGCCCTTTTGGTCCGAAGATCTCAAAGTGGAACTGTGGTTTTCGGAAATATCCAAACTAAAAGTATATGCGGACTTTAACCTCTACTACAACGATAAGTTAGTAGCCAAGGGCAACTCGCTGTGGATTATTTTAAATGCCACCACCAAACGCCCTGTGAAAGCGGACGAAATGGCCGCTAAATTTGAAGTGTGTACGGACCTAGCATTGGGCCCCCATACCAAAATGGTGCTGCCCAAGTTTACAGAGCCATATACCCAAATTACGCATATCAATAACCTATCGGATATTGATTTTAACAAGCACGTAAACAACAAAAGTTATATCAACTTGGCAGAAATGACTGCCCCTGCCGAGTTTATACAAAATCACACGCTTAAATCTTTGCACGTGCGGTTTAACCGCGAAACGTTCCTGGGTGATACCCTGCAATGCACCACTTACAAAACCGCCGAGCCAAAGACCTACGCGCATATCATAGAAAAAGACGGCACTTCGGTATGTGATATTGTTACTGTGTGGCAAGAGCAAAAAGAAAACGTACGCATTGTAGATTACGACTTGCCGATCAAAAGCGAAGGCTAGCCATTAAATAGATAAAAAAGGCCCCGCAAACGCGGGGCTTATTTATTTCCCTATCAAATCCCCAAAATCCAGGCGATATGGAAGGAAATGTCCCTAGTAATCTTGCTAGGGGTTTTTATTTAGTAAGGGTTTTCCTATACTTTTCGCCCCAAGTGGCCATAGCATCCAGTACAGGTTTAAGGGAGTGCCCGGTTTTGCTTAAAGCATATTCCACTTTTGGCGGTACTTCGGCATATACTTTGCGTGTAATCAGGCGGTCTTCTTCCAACATCCTCAGATTATCCGTTAGCACTTTTTGAGAGCATCCTACACTCTTTTTAAGCATACCAAAACGTTTTGTACCTGTCAGTAAATCCCGTATAATGAGCACTTTCCACTTATTACCAATGACCTGTAATAAAAGCCCCACAGGACAAGGGGACATATTCTTGCGTGTTATCATAGTTTTATTATATCTTTTTGTGTCCAATAGTTTCTAATAAGTACCTATATTACAAAATAGTGCCTACTTTACAAAAAGAACTATTTTGTGTAGTATCTTAATTTAGAGGAGCTATTTATGGCGAATTATAAAAAGACTGAAGTAGGGAATTTATCGGAAGTAGCAACAAAATATGAAAATGGAAAAGTTTTTTTGCACGATGTATTGGGCTTAACAGGTTGTGAAATTTCTGTTAGTTTCATGCCTGCCGGGATGAAACTTCCGTTTAATCACAAACACAAACAAAACGAAGAAGTATATATTTTCTTAAAAGGAAATGGGGTAATGACCCTAGACGGAATGGGTGATGCGGAGCTGTGTTAATTTTCTAATCCAGGATAGGCCCTCTGATGATTACACCAATCAGAGGGCTTTTTAGTGTCCAAACTCTGTCCATTCTCCGTACAGCTTATTTGCTTAATCTTGCTTATTTGCTGTGGCCAAAAAGCGCACAAGGCACGATAAAAGCGCAAGAAATCGTATCTTAGTAACCGGAAAAATCACGCGGATATAGTGTCCAAATTGTGACCAGTATATTCATAGTTTTCAAGAATTTTTTTAGTAGTTTTTATACTTTCTCGACGAGAGATAATAATTATAGTATGTAAAAAAAATTTCGGGAATTTTGGCGTTGCGGATAGTAGTGCCACATTTTGCGCGTATAATTTAGAATTTGTCGACGAGAAACACAAAGAAAACTAGCACTTACTGTACACCATAAAGGGTCCACTAACAATATACAAGATTTGCGTAATCTTGCTCATTTTGCTCAAAAAACACCGACGAAGAAGTATAAGAAAAAAACCCGCTCTCGACGGAGAACGGGTATATTTTAAAACGTGCGCCCAACATGGCTGTAGCTACGACGGTTGCAGTCCGTAATCCTTCCGATAATTTTCATACAAAAACTACTGAAAATGCTTAAAATTTAAGGGTTTTTTGTTATTTGGCCATTACAAAAGATATAGTTTCATGCCCAACAGGCATCGAACTCTCGACGGAGAGGTGTCCAAAACACTGTCCACAAATTTTATACAAAAAGTACTGAAAATTTAAGCATTTTTTATATGATTTGGACAGGCCTCGACGGAAGTTCGATGCGCAAACGGGGAATTGTAGGCAAAAAATTAGTGTCCAAACGTGGACACTTTCCGTCGTAATCTATATACTATTTTAAGTTGCTTTTCCTTTTGAGAAACTTTATACTATGTTTAAGAGAAATTTATGAATGATTTAACTGTAAAACTAACTCGTATTGCTAGTAGAGCTGTGCGTAAGGCACAAGAAGAAAATCGCAAAAACGGAATACCCAATGTATATGTGATTAACGGCAAGCATGTATGGCAAATGCCGGATGGGTCGTTTACGGATAAAAATCCTTTTGAATCTAAACGTTAAAAAACCCCGCACTTAGCGGGGCTTTCTATTTTAGTGAAAAGTTTATTTACCTTGACCGTATCCTTCGTAGTAGTAAGACTGGTCTATGCCTTTGAAGATAACTTCGCGATCTTCGGTTTTATCGGTCAAATTCGGCTCTAAAAGGGCGCGTAACTCCAAATCATTGACAGGACTGCGCTCCATGGCCTGTAAGTAGAGATCTTTGTCCACGTTTTGCCAATTCACTACCTTGCCCAAGTTCTTTTTGAGGATTAAATCGAGCCAAATGCGAGTGGAACGTCCGTTGCCTTCCATAAACGGGTGGGCGATGTTCATTTCCACGTACTTGGCGATAATTTGGGCAAATGTGCTTTCCGGCATCGTATCAATGGCTTTGAGCACATCCTTTAGGTAAAGGCTATTAGCAAAACGGAATCCACTTTTAGAAATATTTTTCTCGCGGATTTGACCTGCATAGGGATATAACCCTTGGAACAAATAAGCATGGATTTGTTGTAGGCCCTTTGTAGTGCCTATTTTCACATTCTTGATATTGCCCGATTCATACAAACGGCGAGCATAGCCCCAACTGGTAGCATCTATTTCGTTTTGTCGCATAAGTTTTTCCTTCTTGTAGTGTACCATAAATGAGTGGTTATTTCCCTACTAAATCCCCAAAGTCTAGGCCGACTTGCTTGCACGCTTTGTTTGGCTCGCAGACCGCCTTTTCTTCCACGCCCACTAACGTCATCCCGCGCTTAGGCAGATTCATAACAGCCTTGTGTAAATGGGCAGGAGCCAAATGTGCGTAAATCTCGGTCATTTGGATGGTCCGGTGGCCCAGTAACTTGCATACCGTATAGAGTTCCACCCCATTTTGAACGAGTTGGCTGGCAAAGGTATGACGTAATTTATGTAGAAAACTATCCACGCCTGCGGCTTTGGCTATTTTTTGGTAGTAAGCCGTTAGAGAGTCTATGTTGCGCGTACGCCCGAAATCCACCACAAATTCGCTTTCTGCCCCGATTTTGGCCCGTTGTAAGGCATCCCTTAGACTCTCAGTCATTGGCACGAAACGATAATATTCCGTCTTATTTGGTGCGATATACAGTTGGTTATTCGCAAAATCTACATCTTGCCAACGCAGATTCATAATCTCGCCCCTGCGCAGTCCGGCATCTGCCCCCAGTAGCACCACAAGCCGCCAAGTATCGTTCGGACAGGCCTTTAAGAGTTTATCTATTTCTTCCGGTGTGTGGAAAACAACCCGCCCGCGTGGTACTTTTAATTCGGATACGAGCGACCAGTCCTGTTTTGGCACATATTTCCACTTTTCGCCCATACGCATGGCTGTTTTTATACTTTGTACTAGACGGTTGATGTGATTTTTGCCAATCTTCTTTGTGAGTAGGTGTTCTTTGTACTTTTGGACTAATTCGGGCGTTACATCCTGCAAATAACGTGGTTTTTTGATTTCTTCCAAGTACCGGATAGCCAACTTGGTATGAGTAACGGTATTGCGCGATCTTTCCACGGACATATGGTAGAGCAGTTTATCCTTGAACGCTTGCCACGTAATATTGACGGGAAAACGCTCTTTGACGGCATTTCTGCGGCGGATAAACTCCTGATATTTTAGCAGGGCTACCTGTTTGTTTTCGGTTTGGAGTGAAATGCGTCTTCTAACCCCATTGAAGTCGTAATAATCTGCGTAATAATACGGCCCTTTTTTGATTTTGTGTACACTCATAATCCTCTCCTGTAAGAAGTGTTTTTACATACACATTCACGCTTCTTATAGGGAGAGAAGTCAAGGGAAAAAATAAGGATTAATAAAAGTAATAGTTAAATAATGTTGCAGAAACCAATTAATGCAAAAATCGAATAAATATGACTTATAAAAAGTTTCTAAATTTTTCTTCGTCTAAATCTTTACACTTTACTACGTAAAATTTTATTTTAATATTTTTCTTTCGATTGCATAAGTAACAAGCACCTTTCTCGTCCCTCAATTTAAATCCAGTAGCATTAAACAAATGTTCTAATGTGGAAAGTATGTTATATTTCTCTTTTCCAGAATTCAAACGAGACGAAATTTGTAAAACGCAACATTGTAATTTTAATTTTTTACTATTGGAGGAAGTCCAAAGATTTTCAATTTGATTTGTTAATTGTTTGTCTATATTGGCTACTGGCTGATCCTTGATCTCTACCCCGACTATTCTATTGGAACTATACTTATAAATACAATCCACATGGGTTGTTCCCTTTGGACAAATTATGTTTCCACGAAAAAAAATTCGCTCTCTTAAAAAAGGGGTAGAATTATGGTGAGTACAAATAGTTGGAGAAGAGTTGTTTTCCGCTACACATCGTTCACACAGAGAACAAAACCCAGAATTATCTCCGAAAGATTCCGAACGTTCAACCATAAGGCCCCATCTTGCGTGCGTCATAAAAAGATTTAAAAATGATATCGCTTTTCTCTTCATATGACTCTACATCCTGAATAAGACCTTGATCAGCAAAATAGAAATGAGTTTTTTCCGTAAGGTGTTTTTGTTCAGAAAAATCTTGCAAAAAATTAATCAATGTAGCACTATGTGTTGTGAGCAAAACAGACACATTTTTGTCTACTAATGTAGTCAGAAAATCGGCCAATCGAGCTTGCCATTGTGGATGCAAATGGTTCTCGGGCTCGTCAAATATTAGAATATGATCCGAAGATAACTTGCCGCAATATGCTAATCTTTGCAGGATTCCAAAAGTTTTTTCTCCTGACGCCATATTTGAAACATATAAATTATCATCAGTATTTATGGGAACAAAGAAAAAATCTTGTTTATTAGTTTTGTAAACTAATTGTCCTTTTAGTAGGTTAACCAAATTTTGATAAATTTCTTGGCCCAATACATTATTTGACTGTTGGGGTTCAAGTTCCAACTTTTCTATTAAATCTTTCCAATGATAAGGAATCCGGAGAGACCGGGCTATCTGCAAGACCAATGGAGTCTCAATGAATGTTACTTCCGGCAAAATACGCTGTTTTAAATTTGGAGCAACGGTATGCAACGTCAAGCGATCGCTAAACGGCAAAATATCAACATTATTTGACACTGTATAGTTTAATAAAGTGTCCCCTGTACTCTCCAGTAAGATGCTACTTGAATGATGGGTTGTTAAATTAGTTACTTGTTCTCGAAACATTTCATGATACATAAACTCTAAAGAATGCTTTATTTCTTCTGTTTCAGAGATTTGTGCAAAAATTCCCATTAAATCATTCAAAGATTTTTTTGCAGAAAGCTTGCTCTTTTCATCGAGGGATTGAAAGGTGTCTATCAAATTGATATGAGCAATGATACTCCTATGAGATTCTTGATAATCAGATACCTTTAATAAGTCCACTAAAGTTTCCGCAAAAGGAGAAGTAAAATTTGAAAGTAAAATCTTAATATCATGGTTTTTAGCCGATAAATTCCCTTGTTGCAGATTGTTTTGGAGACTGTAAAACAACGTTTGGCAAATACTCTCTACAAGTCTCTTCCGATGTTGGAATAGAGTTTTTTTGCTATCTTTTACAGATTTAATGATTGTATAGACCGTTTTTCCTATGGTGCTCTTTCCCGTTCCATTTGGCCCGGCAATTACATTGAGCCCGACGAGATTGATCGCTGCTTCGCGTATAGTTCCGACATTCTTTAAGGTTATTTTCATAAATTTTTCCTATACAACCGACACTAGACTTATTATAACAATTTTAAGTCAAAAAGAGAATCCGTGTGTACTCAAATGCGTAAAAGAGAGGTGATTTCTTGAAAAATTGAGGTAAGTAATGAATTCCTAAATATAATTAATTATATCATAAAATGACGAAAAAATCAAATAGTACATTCTTCATATTTATTTGCCTCTTTGTTTTTGTGGTTCCCCTTTGAGCTAATATCCAATTTGAGGATCGGACATTTTTGTTGTTTTTTTACGTGTTCATAAACTCCCTACAAATTGCTACAATACAAGAAAGACCCTTTAGAGGTAATTTAAAATGATTACAGGCGAATTAAGAAACAAAATTGATAACCTTTGGCTAATTTTCTTTTCCGGTGGCCTTACCAACCCGCTCGACGTGATTGAACAAATTACTTACCTAATGTTCATTCACGATTTGGACGCCTTGGAAGATAACAAAGTGCCTTTCCATAGCATCTTTGGCGATAAAACCGATTTTAAATGGTCCACTTTTCGCAATTTTCCGCCTGAAAAGATGTACCGCGTAATGCAAGAAGGCGTATTCCCATTTATCAAAAACCTGCATGGGGACAAGAATAGCACCTACTCAAAGTATATGGCTGATGCTATTTTCAAAATCCCGACTGCCCAACATTTGGACAGCATCGTTTCCGCGTTGGACGATATTATGTCCAATCCGTCGTATGCCGAGAAAGATATGCGTGGGGACGTATACGAATATCTGCTTTCCAAAATTGCCACCGCAGGTACAAACGGTCAATTTCGCACACCTCGCCATATTATCCGCATGATGGTGGAAATGCTGGACATTAAGCCCAACGACGTCATTTGTGATCCGGCGTGTGGTACGGCGGGTTTTTTAGTGGCGGCAGGCGAGTATTTAAAAGAGAAATACCTAAAAGAAGTTTTCTATAACAAGCAGAACCGCGACCATTTTAATAATGGCATGTTCTTTGGCTACGATATGGACCGCACTATGCTCCGCATTGGGGCCATGAACATGATGATGCACGATATTGAAAACCCTGCCATCGCCTACCAAGATAGTCTTTCGGACCAAAACACTAAAAAGAACTGTTTTACCAAGATTTTGGCAAACCCGCCGTTTAAGGGCAGTTTGAACGAAAATATCGTCTCACAAGATTTAACCAAGGTGGTAAAAACCAAGAAAACGGAGCTACTCTTCTTGGCGGTATTCTTGCGTATGTTGTCTATGGGTGGCCGTTGTGCTACCATCGTGCCGGACGGCGTGTTGTTCGGAGCTTCTAACGCACATAAGAGCATCCGCAAGGAGATTATTGACGGCAACCGTTTGGAAGCCGTTATTAGCATGCCTAGTGGCGTGTTTAAGCCCTATGCTGGGGTATCTACGGCGGTGCTGATTTTTACCAAAACAAACCATGGTGGCACGGATAACGTGTGGTTTTACGATATGCAAGCCGATGGGTTTAGTTTAGACGATAAGCGTGATCCTATTCAAGAGAACGACATCCCTGACATTATTGCCCGTTTTAAGAACTTAAAAGACGAAGTCAAACGCAAACGCACGGATAAGAGTTTCCTTGTCCCCGTAAAGGAAATCCGCGATAATGGCTACGATTTATCCATTAACAAGTATAAGCAAATTGAATATGTACCCGAGGAATATCCTGCCCCGAAAGAATTACTGACCGATATTGCCCAACTAGAAAAGGATATTACCAAAGGTATGAAAGAGTTGGAAGGATTGTTAAAATGACGGAAATTATTGTAAATGGATTCGTATCTCTCGGTGCCGCCTTTTTGGGGGCGTGGTTTGCGTACCGTTTTAATTTGAGACAACAAAAAAAATGGGATAAAGAGCGTAAAGAAGAAGAACTATCTGCACAAAGAGAGGAACAGAAACTGCAACTTAATTATTTGCAGACATATCTGTACGCTTATGTTGATGAATTTTTTGAGATTTGCCAAATATTACTTTCCAAACAAATTATTTGCTTCAAAATAAAAGAAAACAACTATAAAGGGAAAAAAAGTGATTGGGAAAAACTGTTTGTTATCTATGATGACCTTTCCTTTGCATTTGCGAGCAATAAAGATAAATTATTTTTTACTAGCACTGATCCGGAATTTATTCGCAATTTAGCGAATGTAGAAACTGGTATTAAACGATTTAATTCCTTGCATAATAGTGCGAATCGCTCTCTGGAAAAGAGAAAAATCTCATTGCGAGACATAGAACAAATGCCCGAGCGAGTTCAATATAATTTACGAAAAGAATGTATAGACGTCTGTTTATTCAATATAAATTCAGAAATTTATGTTTTACAAAAGGCCGTCTTTGATATTGACCACATGCTTAAATGTTTTTGGAAATATGTTAAAAAACATGATATTACTGGTTTATCTAAATTGTCTTATAAACAACATACCAAAATTTTCGTTCAGCAGGCCATACAGGATGTGATAAATGAAAACAAACAGTAAGCTAGTTAGGCTGGGGACAATCTGCACTGTGGTGTCCGGTACTACGCCTGACACCAATAATGCAAGTTATTGGAATGGCGACTTACCTTGGATTACCCCTGCCGAAATAGAAGAAACTTCATATGTGGTTTGTCAAACGGCTCGCTGTATTACAAAGCAGGCAGTTAACAAGAAATCACTAAACCTTTTACCTAAAGGAACAGTTCTCCTGTCTTCCCGAGCGCCCATTGGGAAAGTGGCAATTGCTGGTATAGATATGTATTGCAATCAAGGATTTAAAAATTTAATTTGTTCTCCAAAAATATATAACGAATATCTTTATTTCTTTTTGAAAGCTAAAACTGAATATCTAAAATCTCTTGGAAGAGGTGCTACTTTCAAAGAGATTTCCAAATCAATCGTGGAGAATATTCTAATTCCGTTGCCAGATATAAAAACTCAGAAGCGGATTGCGGAGCGGTTGGATAAGGTGCAGGAATTAATTGCCTTACAAAAAAAACAACTTAAGAAGTTAGATGAGCTTATCAA
Source organism: uncultured Elusimicrobium sp. (assembly GCA_902794125.1). Lineage (GTDB taxonomy): Bacteria > Elusimicrobiota > Elusimicrobia > Elusimicrobiales > Elusimicrobiaceae > Avelusimicrobium. Next base: position 14,567 of record CADBFX010000001.1, read on the forward strand.
AAGCCGTTTTATAGACCTCTTCGGCGACCCTATTACAAACCCCAAAGGTTGGCCTAGTAAAAAAGGAAAGGATGTTTTTGCATTTTCAAGCGGTAAATTTAATCCTACAAACAATTTGCACAATAGTAACCCGTATCCCTGTTATGGCGGCAATGGAGTTACAGGATATAGTAAAGATTATCTAATAGATTACTCGACAATAGTAATTGGAAGAGTGGGTGCATATTGTGGAAATGTAACAAAAACTGAGCGTTATTCATGGATTACAGATAATGCCATTTTTCTTGTTTCATATAAACCAACCATCTATGATATGGATTTCTTATTTTATTTATTTAGTAAATTAAATTTTCATCGTTTCGCAAATTTTTCGGGACAACCAAAAATTACCCAGGAGCCATTATTAAATTTGACCTATATTATGCCTCCCTTGGCTTTGCAAAAACAATTTGTCGTTAATGTAACAAAAATAGAAACACAAAAAGGTTTACTGACTACTCGCTTAACACACCTTGAAACCTTATACAAATCCCTCATGCAGGAGTATTTTGGATGAATGAGAATAAAGATAAACGCATTTTGCAAACATGTTTCCATTGCGGAAATAAAGGCATGCTAGATATCAAAGGAGAATATGAAACAACTTGGGTAGATATTGATGATTGTTTTGATGGTTTCTGTCGTTGGCTTTTAGTAGATTGTCCCGTATGCAAACACGCTTCCTTGATAGGTATGTTTACCGAGCCGGGGATGTGCGATGAAAACGGAGAACAATTATTTGATGAAAAGATTTTATATCCTCAAACCAATATGCCAACAGAAGGAACACCGGAAGCAATTAAATCTGCATTAGAATCTGCTATTAAGATTAAAGAGATAGATACAACTACATGCGTAATGGCTCTTCGGAGGGTATTGGAACTAATTTGTAAAGAAAAAGGTGCAAATGGAAAAACTCTAGAAAGTAAATTGAAAAATTTAGTTAAAAATAATATTTTGCCAAGTGGCTTTGATTCTGCTTGTGCTGTTATTCGCTTGTTAGGAAATAGTGCTGCACATGCCGATAAAGTTGTATTTTATAATCATGAGGTTGATGAATTGATTTCTCTCTTACAAAATATTGTAATGTACTTATATGCATTGCCAATAAAAATAGGCAAATTAAAGGAAAAACTTGAGAAATTAAATAAAGGGAAAAATGACGAATTTTGATTTTTTAACTCAAGATAAGCGGTTTGAAACGTTCTCACGTGCAACACCGCCCGAATTAGCCATAAAAACATTAAATAAAAATCTATATGATAAGGGTTTCTCTATTCTTACAAACCCTGTTTGCTGATTTTGTGACAAAAATAGAAGTACAAAAAGGTTTACTAACTACTCGCTTAACCCACCTCGAAACCTTATATAAATCTCTCATGCAGGAGTATTTTGAATAATGCCATACGGAACGAGTAAAATTTATGCGTTTATAGATGAAGCTGGTAGTTTTGGTTGGGAGTTGGAGAATCCGTCATGTGGATCTCATATTGTGATAGCGGCCATTATTGTTGCCGAAGATGTTTTGGAAGAAACAATAAGCAAAATCCGGAAAGTTAAACAAAGTTTTTTCCCAAATTCGGAGATGAAATCAGTTGCGATTGGGGATAATATCCAAAAAAGGAAACGAATTCTATCCCAATTGTACAAAGCGCCTTATAATGTAATGCTTTGTATTGTTGATAAAGCTAAAATGAAAGAATGGCCTTACGCATATCAGCGTGAAAAATTTTATCAATATATCAACTATAATTTTTATGAATTTTTGAAAATTTCCTATCCTAATTTAATTGTGTGTGCCGACGAATTGATTTCTTCCGAGTATATGACAAGTTTTATTCAGTATGTAAAAGAACAAGAAAATCACGATTTATTCAGCGCAACAGATTTTAGATTTGAGAACAGCAAAGAGAATATTTTAATTCAATTGGCTGACATTGTTAGTGGTAGCATTAGGAGAATGTACGATAAAACTATTGGCGAAAAATATGATTATTGCTATATGTGGAGAGACAAAATATTAGATATTCTTTTCTTCCCCGAAAGTTGGCATAACTATACAGATCGTAGCCCTGTAGGAAGAAAAGAATTCGATTCCATAATTGCTCGGATATGTTTTGAACAAGCTGTACAATTTTTAAAGTCTCACAAAAAGATTAGAGATTTAGAAGATCGTGCTAGAGTGCTTACACTTCGATTTTTACTGTCGCAAATGGTTAATAAAAATAATAATTATATTCAAACTAAAGACATCAGAAAACATTTGAAGGCATTGGGAATAGATTCATGGCCTACACAATCATTTCGCAATAAAATCATCGCGAAAATGAGAGATCAAAATGTCTTGATTACCAGTTCTCCACATGGTTACAAAATTCCAACAACCGAAAAAGAGTTGTATAGCTTTATCAACCATGGTAATTCAATAGTAGAACCTATGTTGCGACGACTAATCAAATGCCACCACATCATTCGAAATAAAACTCTTGGGCATGTTAACTTATTTGAACGTGCTGAATATGCTAACTTAAAAAAATATATGGAAGCCCAAGAAAAGCAATAGGCCTATACAGTGCCATTGCAAAATGCTTAAATAATCTTATGACGAACTTTGATTTTTTAACTCAAGATAAGCGGTTTGAAGCATTTTCCGGTGCGGCAGTAGCGGCGGAGAATATCTTCGCTATTGATACCGCTTCTTGCATAATGACATGTCGCAGAGCACTTGAGTTAGGAGTCAAATGGCTTTATTCCGTGGATTCTTCCCTCGTCCGGCCTTACGAAGATACTCTTTCTGCGCTTATCTATACCGACGAATTCCGCAATCTTGTCAAAGAAGATTTATTTAACCGCATTAAATATATTCAAAAAGTAGGTAATAACGCAACTCATAGCTCCCGTTATATAACCAAAGGGCAGGCACTCTTTGCGCTTGAAAATTTGTTCTATTTCATGGACTTTATTGCCTTCCATTATGGCGAAAAGTATCAAAAACACACTTTTAACCGTGATTTAGTTGGCAAGCAACCTGCTCCGGCTATGCCTCCGGTGGTCGCAGAAGTATCCTTAGATACATTATTGGCCTCTAATAAAACGGTTGCTCCCGAACTTACGAAGCAACGTGAAGCCAAGGAATCTACCTATGTGGCCGTTCCTATTGATCCAACCGAAGCCGAAACCCGTAAGGCCTACATTGACGTTATGCTTACGGATGGCGGGTGGATACAAGGCAAGAATTGGCAAAATGAAGTGCCCATAGAAAAAATGCCTAATGCCTCCGGCGAGGGATTTGCTGATTACGTGCTTTATGGGGATGATGGCCGCCCGCTAGCGGTTGTAGAAGCCAAGAAAACGAGTGTAGACCCCGCTAAAGGCCGTCAGCAAGCAAAACTCTACGCGGACGATTTAGAACGCCGCTATGGCCGCCGTCCGGTCATTTTCTTAACGAATGGATATGATACGCGCATTTGGGTAGATCAAGAAGGTGGATACCCCGAGCGTAAGGTGGCCAGTATCTATGGCAAAAAAGATCTAGAGAAATTATTTAGCTTATTAGAACAAAAACAATCCTTAGACCATATTTTAATTGACGATAATATAACGAACCGTTATTACCAAAAAGAAGCTATCAAAGCGGTTTGTGAAACCTTCGGGCAGAGAAACCGCCGCAGGGCCTTATTGGTAATGGCCACAGGGAGTGGAAAGACGCGGACGGTGATCTCTCTTGTTAAAGTCCTCTTAGAGCAAGGCTGGATTCGTAATTTCTTATTCTTAGCGGACCGCACAGCACTTGTGAATCAAGCTAACCGCGCATTTGTAAACTTACTTCCCAGCGTGTCCGTTAGCAATTTATGTGAATCAAAACCCAATTTACAGGCACGCGGTATATTTTCCACCTATCCGACCATGATGAATTGCATTGATGAATCGGAAGATACAGATGGAAGCAAGATGTTTACGTGTGGACACTTTGATCTAATTATCGTTGATGAAGCACACCGCAGTATTTATAAAAAATACCAAAGCATATTCAACTACTTTGATGGCTTAATGGTTGGTTTAACCGCTACCCCAAAGAGCGATATTGACCGCAATACCTATGAGATTTTTGGGTTGGAAGAAGGCGTGCCAACCTATGGCTACGAATTAGCCCAAGCTGTAAAGGATAAATATCTGGTTGATTATAAAACCTTCGAGACCAAGCTTAAATTTTTAAATGAAGGGATTGTATATAGTGATCTTTCTGAATCCGAGAAACAAGAATACGAGGAAAAATTTGCCGATGAAGAAGGAAATATTCCCGACAAAATTGGTGGATCAGCACTTAATGATTGGGTATTTAACAAGAATACAATCGTTCAGGTATTAAACGACCTAATGAATAAGGGGCTAAAGGTTGAATATGGAACTAAAATTGGCAAAAGCATTATTTTTGCTAAGAACCATTTGCACGCTGAGAAAATTTTACAGGTATTTAATGAAGAATATCCCAATTTTCCTGCCGGTTTTTGCCGTGTAATTGACAACTATACCAACTACGCTCAAAGTTTGATAGACGACTTTTCCAATGCTCGTAAAATGCCGCAAATTGCCATTTCTGTGGATATGTTGGATACAGGGATTGATGTCCCCGAAATACTCAATTTGGTGTTTTTTAAGAAAGTGATGAGTAAGGCCAAGTTTTGGCAGATGATTGGGCGTGGAACACGCTTGTGCCCTGGCCTTTTGGATGGTGAAGATAAAAATGGCTTTTATATCTTCGATTATTGTTCTAACTTTGAGTTTTTCCAAACGGCCCGTCAGGATACGGGAAACGTGGCGGTATCTTTGCAGGAACAACTATTCAAATTAAAACTAGAGCTAGCTCAGAAGTTACAGGATCTGTCCTTACAAAATGACTTCTTTACTGCTTGGCGAAAAGAACTGGTAGAGGCCGTCCATAAAAGCATCATACATCTAAACCGCAATAATTTTGCCGTGCGCCAACATCTGCAAATTTTAGATCGTTTCTCATCGATAGAGGCATTCCGGCAATTGACCGAGAGTGATGTATATGCTTTAAGTACAGAAGTCGCTCCACTTGTGTTACCGGAACAAGATGATTTTGAAGCATTACGCTTTGATTCTTTGGTGTATGGAATAGAATTAGCTAAATTACGTGGGACATCTTGTGCAAGAGCATACAAGGATCTTGTGAAGAGAGTAGAGGGAGTAACGTCTTGTGGCAATATACCTGAGGTTCTGTCTCAAAAAGAGCTAATAGAACAAATTCTACGCACAGATTATTTAACTCGTGCAGAACTCCCCGATTTGGAAGATATCCGCAAAAAATTACGTGATATTATGCGTTTTGTTCCGCTTACTGCTCGTACCCGCTACGAAACGAACTTTAAGGATTGCGTGACGGGATATAATGAAGATGAATTTCATCCTGATACCGTCGAATTAGAAAATTACAGAAAGAAAGCAGAGCATTTCCTGCGCGAAAACAAACATTTGCCCTCAATTGCGAAGCTAACGACCAATGAGCCCTTATCCGAACAAGACATTAAGGAGTTGGAAGAGATCTTGTGGAACCAATTAGGCACAAAAGACAATTACAAACATGATGTAGGAGATGTTCCATTAGGCGAATTTGTGCGTGCTACGCTGGGGTTAGACATACAAAGCATCAACGAAGCCTTTTCTAAATTTATAGATGAACACAACCTCAATTCTAACCAAATCTATTTCGTAAATAGGATTAAAGAATATATTGCCCAAAATGGCGTATTGAAAGACATGAGTATTCTCCAACGCACACCTTTCACAGATCAAGGAAGTGTCGTAGATTTGTTCCCCGATGTTACAATCTGGAATAACATTTATTCGGCTATTCAATCCATCAATCAGAACGCTAATTGGACAAACCGAATATAATGATAGTTCCCGTCAAATGTAGTGCGAAATACATGTTTGGGATCGTTTTTTTCAGTTAGAGTGTACCACAAGGGTCCACTAAGAATATACACTTTTTTGCCTTTTTTGCGTTTTTTGCAAAATCGCTACTTTCTGCCATTTTTCTGCCGAGCGTTTGTATAGCTTATGATACATAATGTTGCTTATGTTGCTTAAATTATAGTGTCCAAAAGTATGTAGGTTGGCATAATAAAAAGTGGGCATTTTCTCGTATAATTGCGGGCGTTTCGATACACGTTATAGTGTCCAAACTGTGCCCAGTATATTCATAGTTTTCGCAAAAAATTTCAGTAGTTTTTATACTTCTTCGACGAGAAATAATAATTATAGTATGTGAGGGAAATAACGGGATTTTTGGGGATTTAGTTCGATTCACGTAGTAAGCAGATATAGTTTTGATTTCTCGACGACACTTCAAACATTCTAGTGTCCAAACTCTGTCCTTGCTTATTATAGTTTATTATTGTTCTTGTTGCTTATGTTGCTTAAAAAAGCACGTCGAGGAAGTATAAGAAAAAGCCATTTCTCGTCGAAGAAATGGCTTTTTTAAGGTCTTGCGCCCAACAAGAAGAAAGTTCTCGTCGGTAGGCGGTCCATTATAGTGTACCCTTTTTTGAGTGTACATTTTGGGACATTTTTAATTCCTTTTTACTTCTCAAAGGTAGGGTTTTCAAATGCGAACCGAACTAGCGCATTAAAAGTGGGTCAAAAATACATTTTTTAAACCAAATTGTAAAAAGTGCTTGCAAAGCGCATAGAACTCGGGGATTTTGGGAAGTTGCCACACGTCTTAAGAAAAAAGCCGTATGCGAGGGAACCTAGGGCTAGGGCTCTAAAACCCGTTTGTAGGCCGATTTTGGGGCTTGTTTAACGGGGTTTTCTCTTATTTACGGTACCAATGCCGGATTCCTGTAGCATAAAGCAGAACTTACTTAAGGATGTTTCAAGCTTACAAGTAGCTTTATTAGTTTTTCTTGGCATTTTTATCTCCTAGGGATATAAGCGTTTTCCTCATCTACATTCACGCTTCTTATAGGGATGGAAGTCAAGATATTGTTTAAAAAGAATAGAGCAAATATTCGAGGGAAAGGAACAGTTTAATTCCTTGTATGATTAGGAGTGAAAAAAAGTGAAAAATTTTTTTGTTTTAATTCAGTAGTTAATGCCTTCAAAACTTCAGTAATGTCTTTATAAAACAATTGAGATTTGACCGGATCGTTTATGATATCCTCCAACTTATTCCTACAACAATTACGAAATCTTGTAGTTTTTCCGCAAAGACAAGGACTGTGTCCTTTGGTTTGATGAAATTTGCGAATATTTTGAAAAAGCGTTATAACTTCTTGACGCGTTAAATTAAGTTTTTCTTGGTAATATTCTAAAATTCCTGTGCTAAAGTGAGCCAACTGATGCCAAGGATATTTCCCATAGCGTTCTTTAAAGGAATTCGCATACAAAAATGGAATTAAAATATCTTTTATAAAATTTGATAGGCGGTGATTGAATCTTTCATGACATTCAAGTCTATTACCAAGACACATTATACCATCAGAACTGATATGGTTATCTTTATTTTTCAAAATTCTATTTCCTGTTTCTATGGCGATGGGGACATCTTCCGGGTAATTATGGAGGATTATTTTAACATCATAGGAATCTGCAATTGGAATAGTTTTGTAATTTGCATTAAATTTAAGCTTTCCTATAAGAGAAAAGCCATCATGCTCTTGAACCAAACTAAGTCCAGGATATTCATCTATAATTTGTTCCCAATCTATTCTTAATTTTTTGACGTCCATTGTTTTGGAGGATTTATTATTTCAATATGGGTAGTGTGTTCTTTGGGTTTTGTAATTTGTTTGATTTCTATATTATCCCCATAAGTTTCTCTAAGTTTAATAGCGTCTTCAATCCATTCTTCTAGGTGGTCTTTTATATCTTGATAAGACGTTAGATTATCTTTATCTTGATTTAGTTTGACCACTGGGTCGTGGGCAGTAAGAATTCTGGATAAAAAAACTTCTTTGCCCTCAATCATTAACTTAAAGTTACCAAAGGGGTTATTCCCGCGAGGGGATTTTTGATTTTTTAAGTCATTAAGATTGTGAATATATATTCCGACAATACCTTTCCCCTGTTTCCAAGCATATTCTATTTCATAATTACAATAATAGCTAGCGTCAGTATTTTCACCAATGCAAACAATAACACAAGAACGCATCTCCATTTGTTTGTGAATCCATTGTTTTATTTTGTCAGGAGACTGTTTTACTTCTTCCCACTCATTGTCTGACACAATAGAATCTCCTTCTATTGCTCCCATGTGTCGAATTTGATTAACTCTAGCGAAATCATCGACGTATTTAAAACTGAAGAAAACTTGTCTTTTAGGCATACTATCCCCTTTTATTTAAAGATGATCAAAATACATTCAATTTTTAGAATAAAAAATAAAAATATTAAGATGGCTATAAGCGGAAAATAAAACCAAAATATCGTTGGGGAAAAGAATGCAGAACAACGACTATATTTTTTATATTTTGAAACGGTATATTCATCTAATGTCATCTTGTAAAGAGATTTTGCTGATGAACCATCGAGCTTTCTAGCATCTTCAAAAAGCCCTATAAATTTTCTTTCTCGACACAGGTAGAACGAATCCAGCCACCAAAAAAATAATGTTAAAATTACCGCAATTAAAAACATCAAAGTTTCTTTGTTAGAGGCATAAACCCCCAAACACCCTGTAACTAATAAAAGTGCAAAATTTTTCAATTGAAAGGAATTATTGTTTAGTCTAGAAATAATATCTTGGATAAATCCTAGATATTGTTGCTTCTGCTCTTCAAAATTTTTCATATACATTTCCTTACTTTACCATAAAATAACATAAATCCTTAGTAAAAGTATATCAAATAATTTCGAAGGAACGGGATTAAATAAAGGTTAATTTGGGAAACGCAATGCCAATATTAGTAAAAAAGTAGTATCCAAGGATAAAAAATTGGGAAAATTTTGATTTGGTGCTAAAGATTTTTTAGAAAATTTAGGGAACTCCTAGATATATTGCTTTTATCTTAAATTCAAAATATCCTAGAGTGAACACCATGCTTCCACGGCCCTTTAGAATCCGTTGTGGGCCGATTTTGAGGCTTATAAGATCTTACTACAAAAACTACCCTTGAATATTAGTTCCTTCTTGATGGAAACGATAAAAAGGTGTTTGATTAAGAAAATTGATAGCTTGGTTAAAGTCTTTTTGAGAAGAAGCTAGATAGCGATTTGCCCACGCAACCTGTAATTGATTTAAAAACTTCACTTTATTATGATCTATCAACAAAGTAGATAAGTTCGGTTGTATGCGGGCAGCATGTAATTTGTTGTCCAATAAAGCCAACGTCATTTTAGGCGATATAGGTAAATAAATTTCTATAAACGGCGAAGCATAGCCATATGTTCCATAGTTAGGGACATTACGACTTTGATACATCGTAACAGGAGAATCTCCAATATAAAAGAAATCATCTTTTTCTTGGGCATAAAGCAAATACAGAGATTTATTTTGCATGAGAGCAAATAGTCCCATCGATTGATTTTCTATAATTAATTTTGCTTGTTTTCTTTTTAGCTCATCCGAATCCAAATCATGAGACGTAACAGGATTATTATTCGCATCAGTGGGCCATTGTCCAGTTTCTGTATGTATTTTGTCGATATTTTTATTAATTTGTTTAACTAAGTTAGATATGGCAGTATTCATTCTCGGCGAACGAATATCTTGAGCCATGAAAAATACTAACAAGTTTCCCAATTCTTTAACGGACAAATTTCTTATGGATATTGTGCTTATTATCTTTTTGAGGATAGGTGAGATTTGGGTTTCTATAGTTTGAGAATAAAAATCTTCTACAGCGGTGTTGTTATCAATAGTATAAAAGTCATGTTTTACGAATAGGTTTTTTATATCAATTTCTATTATTTGGTCATTTTGTTTATCAAAACGATAAAGATTTTGATTTTTCCGCACTATAAAATAGCGTAGTAGGCATCTTGGAACATAGTGCTGCCTTCTAGTTTGTTTTTTCATATTTACTTGCGTTTTGTCTCCATCTCTTTATACCAATCTGGTATTGAACCTCGGAAGAGTATTTTTTCTACAAATTCCCTATCTTCAGAGTTTTCAACCCAACTAAATATCATTTTAGCAATAGACATGCCATGTCTATTGCAAACATTTACATCAGCACCAGCTTCAATGAGATCAGATGCTCCTCTTGCATGCGCTCTACTTATTGTTTGTCCAGAGATAGCAAATAACAAGGGAGATATCTTTTCTTTGTCTAGTACATTAACATTCGCTCCATGCTTGATGAGCCAATCCAGTATATCCCTGTTGGAATGTTCAATTGCAGCAAAAATGGGAGTTCTCCCTTGTTCATCAATCTGTTCTAAATTCAGATTTGTATTTTCAAAAATATCCATTATTTTATAAGGATTGCGATTGTGATGTTCTCCGGAAAAAGTGATTGCCATATGCAAAGGTGTGTTTCCGTCAATATCGATATTATTCACATCAGAACCAACTTCTACTAATTTTTTTAATACATCAACTATTTCTTGCTCTCTCTTATCTTGCCCAGTTATATCATAGTCAGTTGTGGCCCAAGTATAGATAGCATGGAGAAAGGCATTTTTACCTTCGTTATCCTTTGCATTTACTTGTAAACCTTTATCTAGCAAAAGGCAAACACATTTTAAATTAATGCCATCGCAGGCATACATTAACGCCGTACGACCTTTCACGTCTTTTACATCAGTTTTGGCACCTTTTTCTATTAATAAATTTACAATTTCGGGGTTCCCTGCCTTTGCTGCAATCATTAAAGGTGTAGCGGATTCGGCAATGCTTAAATTCGGATCTGCTCCTCTTTCAAGTAGAAATTTCGCAGCATTGTAAGAACCGGATCGACAAGCATATATTAAAGGAGTCTCCCCATCAAAATCTCTCATATTCACATCCGCTCCATGAGTTATACAAGACTTCATTAACGCAAAGCTATTACGACTTGCATATTGCAAGGCGTAAGAATAATCGCTATCCGATAGCGGAGTGGAGGAAAAAGTTAAAATATCTTGGACGATTTCCGGACGATCATGTACGGTTGCTAGACGCATTGCAGTTAACTTATCTTTCGAGATATTGGATGGATTCGCCCCATTTTCCAACAATAGGGTGACAATTTCCCTGCTTTTTTCCCCATTAATAGCGTGCATTAAAGGTGTAAAGCCCGCATTGTCCTTAGCATTGATATCTGCATGAGCATTCAGTAGCAATTTTATCGTTTCTACATCTTGCGCTCTCATTAATGGCGAAAAGCCATCCGCATCCACCAAATTCGGATCTGCTCCTTTTTCTAAGAGAAAACGTATCGCATCTATTTTACCCCACGCACTAGCTATCATTAACGGCGCAAACCCTTTGTATACTTTTTTGTTAAGGAAAGAAGGATTTTTATAGAATAAATGCTGCAAACCTTCGCCGTCGTCTGTTTGAATACAATTGACGATTTTGTTTGCAATAACAATTTTTCTGACCCATATAAAAGCCACACAACTCAATACAACTGCGATTATTACGAACATTTTCTCTCCTAGTTCCATCACATGTTTAATTTATCTATCTTCTTCAATATTATAAAATATTTACTTTTAAACTGTCGGTTATTTTGTGCCCACAAGTATGTAGAATGGTCACTATAGAAATGGCGGTTCGATATTATATTAGCCCTAGAACTTTTTAGTGTTATAGTGTCCATACTGTGTCCACTACTTTCATAGTTCTTTTTGCTAATTTTGCTCAATTTTTATAGTTTCTCGTCGATAACAAAAAAATGTATAAGTTCCTACTTTCCGCATCGAACTTTATATTTTTGCGCTATTTTGTGCCATTATTGTGACCACTTTTTGCTTCCGAAATCATAAATCCTCGTCGAGAAAATGGCAAAATTATAGTGTCCAAAATTCTGCCAAATGTGTCCAAAATTGAGCGATTTTTCGGGTTTTAGAAAAGTGAGTAAAAATTGGGGATTTGTCGTCGAGAAATGATAAAAAAATACCCGCTCTTTTTCAGAACGGGTTTTTGCTTAAAAGTGCGCCCAACAGGAATCGAACTTGTATCTTCAGCTCCGCAGGCTGACACTCTATCCATTGAGCTATGGGCGCGGAAATCGTTGCGGTTAAATTTACTACACATCTATTTTAACATTTTTATTTTGGCTTTTCAACTTTCTTTTGAAGAAAGGAATTGGGAGGGGGGAAAAGCAACTTTAATACGCCTTGTGCAATAACGCCCCGCAGGGTAAAGCGGGGCATTATTGTATATTTGGGAGCAAATTCAGCCGTTAAAACGTTATTCCTACCCGCACGCCAGCTTCTTTGGTGGTGTTGTGCGGTTCTAGGTATCCTTTGTTGGTATCCGAATCGCTAATATCCCAGTAGCGGAAAAAAGGCTCTACAAACACACCTGATTTATGTCCGTCCAAATTAACTTGCAGTTTGGCACTCACGCGCAAACCATACCCGCGGTGTTGTTCGTGGCGAATGTTGCCGGCTTGCTGCATGTGGCTGTTTTGCCAGCCGAATAACAAATAATCCAATTCACCGCGCAGGTCCAATTCCCAGGCACCGCCTTTAAAGCGCAGTTCCCCCGTTAAGGGCATATATACATAATGCGATTCGCGCAAGTAGCCATAAGGGTCTTTATTCATGTGGTCTTTTAGATAGCGATAAGCAAGGCCGGAGGCAAACCATAACTGCGTAGTATCCGATAAATCGTTCACACGGCCCATATGCAAACGACCTTCATAGTAGTAATCACCGATGTCATTAGATTCGTGCGGAGTGGGGGGAGTGGTCATCAGCCAGCCATCGTAATCGGTAGTACCTCCCATCCAGCGTCCGTCCAGCGCAAAGAAAAAGGCCGATCCTTCCACGCGGTTTTCGTAACGGATACTACCGCCCTGCATGCGTCCTTTTAGGCTGATGGGAGTATTACCATCGGGTTCGCGGTAGGTGTAGCTGGAGGTTTCGTAAGCCAGTTCCAATGATTGTTGTGCGAACAACGGCAACGCCGTAAAAACAACTAACAAAAGTAATAATTTTTTCATGGGGCAATCTCCTTTTTTAGTTATTTTTAAATTTTTCTTTCGGTATTATACCATTTTGTAGTTACCAAACTGCTATAATAACCGTATGAGTGAAAACACTACCGGTACCTATGTGTACGATAAAAAATTAAGAAAAGTCGTTAAAGTGTCCGACCGTATTCCCTCTAAAGGGAAAAAAGAACATCACTGCGGCGGATGCTGCGGACATTGCGGTTGCCATGGAGATTAAAGACTCAATCCCTCTTTCTGTAGCCCCGGAGGATGAATCTTCCTTTTGGAAGCAAGGCCTTTTCGGCGCGATGGACGTGTTGCGGCGTGTTTTTTTACCGCATTTATTGGGGGGAATGGGGCTGGTGTTGTTGGTGGCGTATGCAACACATGTATGTGTGTTGGTGCCCGCTCATTTACCGCCACGTTTGGAAACGCTGATAGCCGTTTTTTTGTTTTCCGGTTATGCGGTGCTTGGATTTTTTTATTCATTTTTTGCGGCGTGTGTGTTTGCATTGCGCGCGGCGTGCGTAACGTGGGAAGATTTTATTGACCGCCTGTTTGAACAGGTAAAAGATAATATTGCCTCACACTTGGAAGATATGAACGAAGGCATTGCCAAGGACCAAGCTAAAGTGTTGGTGCGCGGCAGCGTGCGGGAAGTGTTTTCCGCGGCGCGCCGGGATGGACTTACCTCGGTGCCGAAGTGGGTGGTGGCTATCTTTTTAGGGGCACTCACTTTAACCATGCGCTCGGTGCTGATAGCGCGTATTATAAAAATTTCCGGCACGACGGTACGGTTCAGCAAATTATTTGCCGGAAAAGCCACATTGGTGGGGGCGGTGTTTTTGAATTTGAGGTTGTTTTCTACCCTGCTTTTATTATTAACTTATGCCGTAGGAGCAGGTACATTAGCGGTCAATCTATATCTTGTATACTGGTGGAAATGATATGAAAAAAATAATAGGGGTTTTATTGTTTTTATGCGTTGCATGCGGAGCTTGGGCCCTGACGGGCCAACAACTGCTCACCCAGGCCAAAACAGAGCCGGACCCGCAGGCACAAATTAAATTATTAACGCGTGCGATTGCGGTTTCTCCTAAATTAGCGGATGCTTATCATTACCGGGCCGATGCATACCTTGCGTTAGGGCGGCAAAAACTGGCACTGGACGATTATTCCCAAACTATTAAACTCCGCCCTAATGACCCTTTCCGCTACTATGCACGCGGGCTGGCTTATATGGACATGGAGCGTTATTCGTTGGCGGTGGCGGACTTATCCAAAGCGATTTCGTTAAAATCTACTTACCGGCCTTTTTATCTGGCGCGTGCACGTGCATATAAACAAGCGGAAAAATACGATTTGGCCATTGCCGATTACCGCCAATACCTGCGCGGTAAAACACCCCAGCCGGATTTAGTATGGGAAATGATGCCGGTTTATCTGGCGGCTTACCGTTACGACGACGGAGACCGCATGTTGGATTTGCTGGAAGAAACCGGCAACAACACCGCTGATTTATTTTATTGGCGAGGGCGCATCTTGTTGGGACAAAGCCGTTTGGACGAGGCCGTGGCTGCTTTTAGTAAAGCAATTCACCGCGATAATACCTACGCAGCGGCTTACCGCTACCGGGCCAACGCATTTAAAGAAATAGGCGATTTGGAGGCCACGCTGGAAGATTATGACGTGTTGATTTCATTGCAACCGGATGCATTATTTTTCAATCGCCGGGGGCTTGTGCACGAAGAACTGCAACAATTCCAAGAAGCAGAGGCGGACTATACCCGCGCGGTAGAACTAAACCCCAAATGGGCAATTCCGTTTAATAATCGCGGATTTGCGCGCATGCACTTAAAAAATTGGGAAGGTGCTAAGCAGGATTTGGAAACCGCCATTAAGTTGGACGGAGCTACGCCCACGCCGTACATCAATTTGGCGGGCGTATATTGGCTGAGCAAAAAGGACCGCAAACATGCGTATCAAAATTTGGATAAAGCCGTACAACGCAACTTTAAAGATTTTAAATCACTCTTTGACGAAGACCAAAAAGGTTGGATGTTTAAAGGGTTAAACCAAACGTCTGAGTTTAGAGCGTTGTTATATAAGTAGAATACTTTGCCAATCATTTAAAAAAGAGGCCGACGGTAAAATATTTACCGTCGGCCCTTATCATGTATAAATTATTTTACGGAGCAATATCGTGTGGTGTCACCGGTACGTAAGGCGTTAATTTAAACGCGTCTTCGGTTAAGGTAACTCGGCACCAAGTCGGTACGCCGTTCCAATTGACCAGTGCAATTACTTCATCAATTTGTTCGGCCGGGATATCATAATCTACCCGCACAATTTTGTCCTCCGGCACGCCATGCACGGAGATAATCACCGGCACGTTGTTGCCGTTGGTGTTGCGGGATGCATATTGAAAAGCAAAGAGCGGGCTATTCGTTAAATTGGTAAATTTCACTTGAGACATTTGCCGCAGGGCGCCCACGTTGCGGTCATTGCAGGCCATAGAAAGCAGCAAATTGCAACTGTCGCTTCCGACGTCTTCCAAGCGCAGACCGTTTTGCAAAATGTTACGGATGGCTTTCCCGTCCGCCGGTAAACCTAACCCGCGGTACATTTTCCCCGGCGTTTGAGCAAACGGTAATAACGGGGCTACTTCGGAACCTATGGTTAAATTAGCAAATGAGGGCACTTTGGCTTCCACGGTTTCTATCATCGGGGGAAGTTTGTGGTGCGGCACGTAAACAGCCCCTAAACGGCGGGTGTTTTCCACGGCTTTGCGCACTGATACGCCCAGCGAAGTTTGCATGCCGACTATAGTGCGTTGGTGGTTGGTCATAAACCGTTGGGTAGGTGTTAAATCTGTTAAAGCAGCAAAACGGGCTTTTTCCGCGGCAGCAAACGCGGTGGTTACTTCGGCGGGTAAGGCCGGCAGCGTAACGACAGCTTTCCCTACGCCTTCCGCCACTTTGACAGGGGTTTGCGCATAAGCCATCGGTACAGCCAAAGATAATAACAAATAAACAATTAATTTCTTCATACTCTTTATTATATTAAAATAGCGTAATAAAAAAAGGGCCAAAATACCTATTTGTTTCTAGGTCCTGAAATGTTACTATAATAGTATAGTCCCTATCGGAGTTTAAGGAGTAACTATGTCCCTAGTTCAAGAACTTTTCAAAATTGGTTTAGTGCCTACTGCTGCTTTGCAAACTCAACAAGCTGTGACAGTGGCAGACGTGCTGGAACAAGCGGGTGTGCCGTGCGTGGCGTTAAAAAACCCCAGTGAAGAAGTGATGGCGGCTTTTAAAAACCGTCCGAATTTTTTAGTGGGTGCGTACGTGTCTGCCGAAGTGAAAAATTTAGTAGCCGGTGTTCAATTTGTGCTGGGAAATGAATTTTCTTCCGAGTTACAAGCGCTTGCGCAAAAAACAAATATACCGCTAATTCATCAAAAAGATTTACCGGGTGGCGTTTTTGCGTTAGATGAATTGTTGACGGGAAAGTCCGATTGGCAAAAAAACGTATCACTTCATCTTAAAAAAGCCGTGCAAGATATGCTGGGGTTTCACTTGCGCCATGTGGGAATTAACTGCCAAGATGAAGCACAATCCTCCGGCGTGGCGGACACATTTGAACGTATCTTTGGTCTACCCAAAGAAGACCGCGGCGGCGCTTATTTTGCGGGTGAAATTATTGAAGTAATGAAAAAACCGTTTTACGGCACGCACGGGCATATTGCCATTGCCACTAACAGTGCCGAAAGTGCCGCGTATCACTTAGAAAAAGCAGGCGTAAAATTTAATTGGAACAGCGCCGGCTATAACCCCGATGGACGTTTGCGGGTGGTTTATTTGCAAGACGAAATCGGCGGGTTTGCAGTGCACATTTTGCAAAAATAAAAGGAGTTTTTAACTATGAAATTTCACCAACCGGACCGTTGCTCCCTATTCCTTGAAAACTTAGTGCAAGATGGGATGTGGTTCATTTTTGTGCTGTTTATGTTAAGCGTGTATCGGGTGGCTTTTTTGGTAGATTTTTCTGCCGCGTTAGAACCCGCCACACCGTGGAAAGATATTTTTCTTACGTTGTGGTTTGGTTTGCGCCTGAGTTTAAAAACGGCCGGTGCTTTTTTCTTACCGACTTTTGTGTTTGCCACGCTATTACAAACCGCCTGGACCCATTGGCCCGCCCGAATCGTGCGTTGGTTTTTTATCTTGCTGGGGATTTTGATTATCTCTTTATTGTTCCAAGCCCGTATCCCGTATTACCACGAATTTCACAACGCGTTTAGCCCCTTCGTATTTAATACCGTGCACGACGATATGTGGGCCATTGTAGTTACGTCCGTACAACAATATCAGGCGGTGTGGCGCGTGTTGGCGGGGCTGATTTGCGCGGCGATGCTTGTTGAACTTTGCCGGCAATGGTTTAAATTAGCACCGGTTATTTTCCGGTTTGTTACGTCTTATTTTAGCCCCATGTGGATTGCCGTACTTTGTTGTGTGTTGTTAGTGCCGACGGCAGTGTTTGTGCGCAAAGGGGGGAGTTTTACGTACAACGGATCTATTTACTGGAAAAATTCTGCCCGTATGCAACAACATTTACTCAACGAAGCGATTTTAGATGATATCCAAGCGTTGTATAAAGCCAGCCGTATCCACAAAAAATTAGCTAAAAGTGCCACAAAAGTAACGCCCGAAGAAGTGCGCGCGGCTGCTGCCCGTTTGATGGGAACTTCGGTTTATCAAGCGCCGGACTTGGGGCCTGTTTTTAGTAAAAAAGCAAGCGGTCCGATTTGGCCAAAACCACGTCATATTTTTGTGATTGTGGCGGAAACGTACATGCAGTGGCCGCTGTTGGATAAATACATCCAATACCCGATAGCGGACGGTTTGCGGCGCGTGGCTGCACAACGGGACGCGGTGCTACTTAATCATTTTATGCCGGCCGGTAACGGGACGATGTTTGGGCTTACGTCGGTAGTGTTGGGGTTGCCTGAATTGAATTTAGTAACAGCCAGCCGCCCTACTGCGCAGGAACCGTACGAAACGGCTTTGTCTGTGCAGTTAGCTAAACAAGGGTATAAAACGCGGTTTTTCTATGGTGGTTTCCCGTCGTGGGAAAATGTCGGTTTATTTATGGAGCATCAAGGGTTTGAAGAAGCATTTTACGCAGCAGATTTCGGAGCTGCCGGTGGCGTGTGGGGCGTAGCCGATAAAGAATTTTTAGCCGGCGTAGCCGAGAAAATTTCGGATGAGCCGTCTTTAAACGTGATTTTGACCAGTTCCAACCATCCGCCTTACAAGGTGAATATGGCGCCGGAAACGGATATCACCCCGTTAGATGAGTTAGAAAGAAGTTTACCGTCTACCGTGGCGGATAAAAAATTAACGGCCGAGCGCATGCAGCATTTTGAATATGCCGATAAATACTTGGCGCAATTTATTACCCAAATGCAGCAAAAATATCCGGACAGTTTGTTTATTGTAACCGGTGATCACGCCGACCGCTGGACATTGGAAAATTCGCCCAGTGATTATGAACGTTTGGCCGTGCCGTTACTAATCGTGGGCCGCGGTATTACAAAAACGATGCTACCTAAAACGGCCTCGGGCAGTCATATGGATATCGTGCCGACCGTGCTGGAATTGGTTTCTCCGCGAGGAACACCTTACTATGCTTTGGGAAAAAGCATTTTTAAAGGGCAGGATATGGGTCTTTATACGTACTGCTTTTTAACAAATAAAGTGCTGGGAAGCCTGGACACGGAAAAAACGGAATTATTGCCCGGTACGGAAAAGGAACCTACCGCTGAAGAATTGGCGGCCCGGCGTCAACGTGCCAAAGATTTGCAGACAGTAGCTGCGTGGCGTATTTTACACGGCTTGGAACTGTAAAGTTAAAATCGTTATTGGAAATCTACATAAAAAGAGAGTCCCCCGCGTTTCTACAACGAGGGGGACTCAGTTTGCCTTATCGTCCATGGTTACTCTCTTCCCTTTCAGGTGTACAGTTAAGAATTTTGCTGTGCCGCACGCCGCCAAAAAACTGGGTGCGTATGCGCATATCCCCGGTAATCCCATTATTCGCAAACAACAGGGCCGAAAGCTTGTGAACATACCTTGCATCCCGTCATCCAACTGCGCCGCCTTAAACAAAGAACTCTTATTTTTCTGTCTAACGAAACCGGAGTTACCGCGTTCTTCACGTCCGTAAACCCGCCTTCGCAACAGTTCGCCACGCCGCCGCCTTTCATCTTAAGGAAATGCTGGCACGTAGCGTTTTTCTGTACCATCGCCCTACTCGGTATAGATAGTATAAAGGACTTTTAGCAAAAATCAAGGGGATTTTTATATTTCGTCCGTAATTTTCAATATAATGTGTCCCAACGGTTGCAACGCGGAACCTTTCCAAAGAACCTTTTTCCCGCGAATCTCTTGATAAATAACCAAGTTTCCTCGTTGCATTTTCGCCCGGCAAAATACATACTGTTGTTGTTCTGTTTTTGCCAAGACCGCCTGTTGAAACGACCAAGTTTTAGAAGGAACCACAAAATACAGTGTATGCTTATCCCCTGTCAATAAAAATTGTGCGCCTTTTGCTGTGTGACGAGGAACGGTCCACCATCCACGGACTTCTTGTTCCCGATAGGCAGGGAACTGTGCCGGAAATGATGAAAATACCGGTAGTGAGATACAGTTTCCGGTAGTTGCAACGGGTGCTTGAAAATTGTAAGCACTGTAAGTATTTATATCATCACTATCCCGTAACAAATGCGGGGTTGCTCTCGGTGCCGACATTGGGTAAACCGTAGCGGATAAAAACAGGCGGGTCGTTTCGTAGGTATCTAATCCAAACAGTTGGCCCATTTTTGCAATATAGCCTTTGGAAGGGTGTCTTTTGCCTGTTGCCCACAAGGCCACCGTAGCGGTAGATACTTGCAAAATTTTTGCCAACCTTGCCTGGGCTCCACGCAAAATTCCGTGGTTCCATTTTTCCAATTGTTTTTCAAATTTATTCATCGGTAATCTCCTATGAATAAAGATAGGACCTACTAGGCCCACAAAGCGCTTGACAAATGCTAACAATACTTACTATACTAACATTATGAAAAACGGCGCTTTATCGTTTTTCAGCTTACCGGCGGAGTATTTTTTCCTTCCACTTGTAGGAGCAAACACTCATTACGGAGCAGTTTACTTACTAAACTGGAGCCGCGCCAGCGGCTTGCTGGCTCCGTTGCGCCAGAACTACATGTTTTTTGCCAAAAACGATGTAGTTTTATTGTAGCATAAAAAAAGCCTTTTGGGTTAGCAAAGTTAACTTTTTAGCGCGTCCGCCTTTATCAAACAGGAATTGAGATCCTAAAATTAACTTTGCGCCCAACTGCTTTTAGAAGCATTGTCCGTTGTAGAAAAAGAGAAGAAGATTGTTTAAATAAAATATAATATAAACATGAAATCTACTTTTTCTATCAACATCTACGGCCTGATTTTTTCCATCATGTTAGTCATGGCCGCTTTAACGTATTTGCTCCCTGCGGGCCAGTACCGCACGGAAGAACGGGACGGACGCGTCTACACTGTGGCCGGATCCTACGAGCAGGTACCTGCTAACCCGCAAGGCATTGGGGCCGTACTTATGGCGCCTGCTAAAGGGTTTGAAAAATGTGCGGACATCATTGTTTTTATTTTCATTACGGGCGCAGTTTTTACCATTTTGGAACGAACGGGTACGGTCAATGCTTTTATTATCGGTACCAGTTATTTCTTTTCCCGAAAAGAAAAATTAAAAAAATTATTTATTCCCGTTTCCATGCTGCTTTTCTCCCTCGGAGGATCGGTATTTGGCATGGAGGAGGAAACTCTCATCTTCATTCCACTATTTATCCCGCTGGCATTGTCCTTGGGGTATGATAGCGTAGTGGGGGTAAGTATTCCGTTCCTGGGGGCTTGGGTTGGTTTCGGCTCGGCTTTTATGAATCCGTTTACGGTGGGAATTTCGCAAGGGATTGCGCAACTTCCGCTCTATTCCGGGATGGGTTACCGATTGATTGTGTGGAGTATCTGCACGCTTACCGTTATCGGTTTTATGATGTGGTACGGCGAGAAAGTCCGCAAAAATCCGCAAAAAAGCATCACGTATGAAGCGGACCAAGAACGTCGCCGTAATTTACAACTGGATCGTTTTGAAAAACCGGAATTTAAACCCGCTCACATTTGGATAGCCACGGTTTTTGCGGCGGCGATGGCGATACTAGTGTACGGCGTGGCTAAAAAAGGGTGGTACATTTTTGAAATTTCCGGAGTCTTTTTGGGAGCCGGACTCATTTGTGCCATCATTGGCCGCTTGAAATTAAATCAGACGACTGATGCAATTATTGACGGGGCGCGCAGTATGGTTAGTGTGGCCGTTATGTTAGCCTTGGCGCGCGCAATCGTTCTGATTGCCAAAGATGGTTGTATTTTGGATACAGTGCTTAATAGCATTGTCCAAGCGATTGGCCAATTACACCCGCTACTTGCCGCGGAAGGAATGTTTTGGGCACACTCGTTTATTAACTTTTTCGTAGCGTCCGGTTCCGGGCAAGCCGTGCTTACTATGCCGGTTATGATTCCGCTTTCTGATTTGATTGGCGTCAGCCCGCAGTTATCTATTTTGGCTTATCAGTTTGGCGAAGGATGGACGAATGCCATTATCCCGACGGCTCCGGTTACGATGGCTGCTATTGGTATGGCGGGCATTCCGTGGCTGAAGTGGGCTAAGTGGAATTTCCCGCTTCAAATCATATTGGCTGTTCTTTCCATGTTGTTGTTAATCCCGGCGTATCTGATGCACTGGTAACACTTCTTTAAACCATGCTTTACAGAGCCCCGCCCGGGGCTCTTTTTTATGTCATTATCCTTAAAAATTGATTTGGAAAACCGTATTTTTGCGCGGGCCGCTTTTTTGCATGTGCATATAGAGGAAAGAAGCGGCACATGGCGTGCGTCGTCGGAAAAAGATGCGTATTTAAATGCTTTGTTGCGAGTCTATAATCAGTTTTTCTCAAGCCCTTCCGTTCCGGAAGATAGAAGTGATTGGCAAAATTTTTGGAGAGAATTTAAGCGCCAACGGCCTTTTGCCGGGGGCGTAAAAAATGGGTGGATATTACCGCTTGTTTCAGTAAATGAGAAGAAAAAATATTGACAAATATAACTCATTTATGCTATAATAAATATATTACAAAACACTACGAGCGGTTTTGTATTTTTTTTATCCTCTGTTTCCCTCATTTATCTGGTTTTCCTTGGAGTATTCTTTCATGCCTGCCGATAAAATCGCCAAGCGCGCTGTTGCCGCGGAACGCAAACGTCCGACGTTAAAATACCAGCCGGAATTTTGCGAAAAGTTACTTGCTTTTTTTGATGTGCCGCCGTTTCGCGTAACGGAAGTAATGAAACGTGACGGGAGTATTTCACTGGTAGAAACAGCTGCCGAACTACCCACCTTTGCCGCTTTTGCAAAACAACTGGGTACTACATGCGAGGTTTTATTCTCTTGGGAAAAGAAACATCCTGCTTTTAAAGAGGCCGCGCAAAAAGCCCGCGATTTGCAAAGCAATATCCTCATCCAGAACAGTTTACGCGGAAATTATTCCGCTTCGTTTGCCGTGTTTACGGCTAAAAACTTGCTGGGTTGGAAAGACGGTAAAGAACCAAGTGAAACCAACGGTACATTGATTGTGAAATGGGAAGATAGTGATGAATAACACCGTCGTAATTGCCTATCAACCGCGCCCGGTACAACGCCGTATTCATGCAGCGTTGGATACGCACCGTTTTTGTGTGTTAGTTACGCACCGGCAGTTAGGCAAAACGGTATGTGCCGTTAATCAACTCATTAAAAAAGCCCTTCAGAATAAAAAACCGCATGCCCGGTATTTTTATATGGCTCCCTTTTTAAAGCAGGCTAAATTAATCGCGTGGGATTATCTGAAACGCTATACTTCGGCTCTGCCTCATGTGGAAACCAACGAAACGGAATTGTGGGTCAAATTGCCCAACGGGGCTCGCATTTGGGTGAGCGGGGCCGATAACCCCGATGCTTTGCGCGGTACGTATGCCGACGGAGTAGTGCTAGATGAATACGCTCAAATAAAACCGGATGTGTTTGCGGAAATTATCCGCCCGATGCTTCTGTCGCGCGAAGGGTGGGTTGTTTTTATGGGTACGCCCAAAGGGCAAAACGCGTTTTATGATTTGTTTAACCGGGCGCAAAAATTAGCCAAAGAAAACCCGCAGCTGTGGTGGGTGGGGGTATTTCGGGCTGACGAATCAGGCGTTATTTCTTCGCCTGAATTAGCCCGCATTGAGCAGGAAACGCCGGCCTCCATTTTTCGGCAAGAATACTTGTGTGATTTTACGGCCAGCGCAGACAATGTGCTCATTCCTTCCGATTGGGTATTGACTGCTTGCCGTCGTTCGTATGCGGATCATGAAGTGCGTTTTGCACCCAAAATTATCGGGGTGGATCCGGCTCGCTTCGGCGATGACCGCAGCGTTATTTTTCTGCGCCAAGGGGTGCGGGCACAAATGCCACTCGTATTTACGCGGTTAGATCAAATGGCTTTGGCTTTCCACGTGGCCCAGCAAATAGAGAAAATTCGGCCGGACGGAGTTTTTATAGATGCCGGGTGTGGCGGCGGCGTAATAGACCGTCTGCGGCAACTGGGCTTTACAGTGACGGAAGTTGCCTTTGGGGGAACTCCTTTACACGCCGGACAATATGCCAATAAACGGGCCGAAATGTGGGGGGAAATGGCCCGCTGGATTCAGACGGTGGGAGCGTTGCCGGATTGTAGTGAATTAAAAAATGATTTGTGCCAAGTAACGTATGATTATGATGTGGCGGGAAAGTTGCGGCTGGAGCCCAAGGAAAAACTAAAAGCCCGTTGCGGCAAAAGCCCTGACCTGGCCGATGCGTTGGCACTCACCTTCGCCGCGCCCGTCCGGGCGCGCGGGCAGGTAGAAACGGCCGAATTTGCCAAAAGTGAATACGAAATTTTATAATTTGTCGTCGTAGAATAAATAAAATGCTTGACAAATAGCACTTATTTATGATATAATAAAAAAATAGTAGTACTTCTATCCCCTGTTGTATTTCCCTTCTTTTTGACTCATAAAAAAACTCCCTTTTCAGGGAGCTTTTCAAGTTGTTTCCAGGTTGTTTTAAACATGCTGCATCATGGTTGCAATCGTGAGCAGTGCCACAAATAAAGCCGTTACAATTCCCGTAATCCACGAAGCATTCTTCTTGCTCATATTCGGAAACACTTTACGTGTGATAATATAAAACCCCGGTACGGCTAATAATACTACAAACACAAAAATTGTAATAAGTCCTGCCATAATTCCCTCCTTTTCTACATAGTAGTAAATTTTACTTCTTTTATCTTCCTTACTTTTAGTTACCTTCTATGAAACATACACAACCCGATTACATGCGTCTGTATGACGAACTGAAAAACGAGCGAGCCTCCTGGCTGCCCGTTTGGAAAGACCTCGGTGCTTATCTGGCACCTACGCGCGGTTTTTTTGAAGGGCAGTTGCCCAATAGTGGCCGCCGCGTTGACCATAAAACCTTGTTAGATTCCGACCCGTGCCTGGCGGTGGAAGTATTATGCGCGGGGATGATGTCGGGGCTGACAAGTCCTTCCCGCAGTTGGTTTGACTTGTCGCTTGCGCCGCAGGAACTGATGGAATTACCCGGTGTGCGGGAGTGGTTGTTTGATGTAAAAAAACAACTGGAAACTGTATTTGCTAAAAGCAATGTGTACGGCGTATTGCATGGTTTTTACGAAGAAATCGCCGTATTCGGAACGGCTGCTTTCTTGTTGGAAGAAGACGTACAAAAGGGAATTCGCTGCCGTCCGTTTACGATTGGTGAATACTGCTTAGGTACGGACGGAAACGGACAAGTCAACCGCTTTGCGCGAGCCTTCTTTATGACCAAAGAACAGCTGATAAATACGTTTGGAAAAGAAGCACTTCCCGTCGTGTTACAACAAACCCAACGGGACGAAAATCGTTGGCACCGGGTGTATCATCTTATCTATCCGAATTCCTCCTATGACCCTACGAAAAAAGATAACCAACACTTGCCTTATACGAGTGTGTTCTTCATGGAAAACAACCATGTTTTGCGTAAGGGCGGTTATTATGAATTTCCGGTGATAGCGGCTCGTTGGGAAGTCAAAAACACTTCGGACATTTACGGTAAAGGGCCGGGGTGGAAATGTTTGGGCGACGTAAAAATGTTGCAAAAAATGCAAAAAACAAAATTAGTTGCCTTGGATAAAAGCACCAATCCGCCCGTTATGGTATCGGCCAATGTACAAGGCGAAGTCAATTTGCTTCCCGGCGGAATTACCCGCTACAACGGCACTGCCGACGGAGCTGTCCGCCCGGCCTATCAAGTACAGCCGGATTTGAAGGCCTTGGAAGAAGCCATTTCTTCCGTGCGCGCAACGATTCGTTCGCAGTTTTTTGCGGATATTTTTCTTGCATTAAGCACGCAAGATTTTTCCAATAAAACAGCCGCGGAAGTGGCAGAACGCCACCAGGAAAAAATGATCGTGCTTGGCCCGGTGTTGGAACGGTTGAAAAATGAATTGTTAGACCCGCTTATTCACCGTGCTATCCATCTGCTGGCCCGCCAAGGATTATTGCCTTTACCGCCGGAAAGTATCCAAGATTTGCCGCTTCAAATTGAGTATGTGTCTATGATTGCGCAAGCCCAAAAAGCAGCAGGAGTAAATGCGCTGATTCAAGGGCTCAACTATGCTTCTTTGATTGCCAAAGAACATCCGGAATTATCTTCCCGCATTGATTACCAATGTGCCTTGGAAGAAGGGCTCAAAGCGTTGGGAGTAGCTCCCACTCTACTCAAAACCCAACCGACTACCGAAGAAATCCCCACCAAAGATGCCGTAATCCTTAACACGCCGCCAGACGCGTCCTTATAAGCGTTACGGTCTGGGGCGGAGCGGAGCAAGATCCGGTAGTTGTTCCGCTCCTAATTTACAACACATTCCGAGCAGGCGTCCCTACAAAAGCACGCTGCCGGATGGGGCAAACGGACGTGAGTGTTTCGTCCGTTTGCCAACCCTTATGAACGAAAAACAATTAAAAAAAAGATGTATTAGTGACTTGCAAACCGTTCTAAAAACGGTACAAGGCCGCCGTGTGTTATGGCGTCTGTTGCAAGCAACTCGTGTCCGCCAACACAGTTTTGTGCCGGGGGACGCGCAAGCGACAGCCTTTCATTGCGGGCAGCAAAGTATCGGGCTGTTTTTACTCTCTGAAATTGAGGAGGCCGCTCCCGCCGCGTATTTGCAAATGCAGGGGGAATATAAGTCGGAAGTGTCTTCTCAACAAAATGAAATCGACCGTTTAACGGAGGAATTAACCCATGCCTGAACCTACAGAAACGACAACCCAAGTTGATACCGATTTGACTACCCCGTCTGCCACGGCCTTACCGGCCGAAACGCCGGGCCCGGCGGAAAATATATCCGCCGCGGACCAGCCTACCGAGCAGCCGGAAAACCACCCGGATACGATTAGTTACGAGCAAGTTGTTTGGCCGGAAGAAGTTTCTTTTGAGCCAACACAAGTAGCTGCTTTTAAAGAACTGGCCGGTGAGTTGCATTTATCCGCCGAGCAAGTACAAAAATTGGTGGATTTTGAAGCCCATGCCAGCCAAGAAAAAGAAGCCCAACTGGCCGCCGAACAACGCGAACAAATCCGCCAATGGGCCGAGCAAACCAAAGCCCAATTTGGAGCCGGTTTGGAAACGGAAATTACGTTTGCGTTGCGTGCGGCGGATGTGTTTGGCGGGCCGGACCTGCGCAACTTGCTGGAAGAAACGGGTCTGGGGAATCATCCCGTTATAATCCGTACGCTTAGCGGGATTGGGCGCGCGATCAGCGAGGATGCTTGCCCCGGCGGAAAACCTTCCGCCCCGCAAGATAAAACGTTCGCTGAAGCGTTGTACGGAACCAAATAAAAAGGAGACTTATCATGGCAATTATTGCTGATAAACATTACAGTTTAATTGATTATGCCAAACAGTTTGACCCGTCGGGCCAAGAATTGGCAATCGCAGAAGTACTCAGTAAATCAAATGATATTATTGCAGACGCACTTGTTTGTGAAAGTTCATTAGACAGCGGCCACGAATATGCCGTACGCACCGGTATCCCGGAAGGTACCTGGCGCCGCGCGTATCAAGGCATTGAACCGGCCAAAGCCACTACCAAAGTGGTGGTGGAATCTTACGGCACCTTGTCCGCTTACTCCGTCGTGGATAAATTGGTAGCCGAAAAAGGCGGCCATGTGGACGCGGTACGTACCGGTCAATCCCGCGCTATTATTGCGGGGATGTCCAGCACGATGGCAAGTAACTTAATTTACGGAAACGTCGGTGCCAACCCGGAACGCTTTACCGGCTTAGCCGCCCGCTATTCGGAATTATCCGGGGCGGAAAGTTCCCGCAACGTCATTGATGCAGGGAGCACCACCGCGAATAAAAACTCGTCCATTTACCTCGTAGTTTGGGATACCGATAAAGTATTCACTTTCTTCCCAAAGGGTTCCAAAGCGGGTATTCAACGGGTAGATCATGGGTTGGTCAATCACGTAGATGCCTCCGGCAACGAGTATCCGGCTTACAAAGAATACTTTGAATGGAAACTCGGTTTAGCCGTGCAGGATTGGCGTTTTGCCGGCCGTATTTGCAACATTGATACGACCAATGTGCCTTCTAACTTGATTGATAAGATGTGCGATTTGGAAGAACGTATCCAAAGCTTATCTATGGGTAAACCCGTTTGGTATATGAACCGCACCGTTAAAGCCGCTTTGCGCAAATTGACCAGCAACCGCTCTAACGTACAATATACCCCGGATCAAATTACGTCCAGACCGCTGATGACGTTTAACGAAATCCCGGTCCATATCTGCGACGCTATTACCGATACGGAAGCCATTGTGGCCTAGGAGGTTCTATGTTATTAGATCAAAATACAATCTTATCTGATGCACAAGCAATTACTACCACGGCCGCTTCTACCAATACGGTAGATTTGACAGCCGCCGGAAATGTAGTGGCGGGCGGTTTGTTTGCCGTCTGCCGCACGGACGAAGCCTTTGCGGGAGCCACCAGTGTGCAAATTAGTTTGCAAACCTCGGATACTTCCGCCTTCAGTTCCGTTACTACCTTGCTATCTGCCACGTTTGCAGCTGCCGATTTGGCCGCCGCGAACAAAATGCTGATGGCTATGGCATTGCCGTTGGGCCTGAAACGCTATATTCGTGCCTATTATACCGTAACCGGTACGGCCACCGCCGGTAAACTGTCGTTCTTCCTTACGGATGCGGTAGATGCTAAATAAGGCTTTTGTTTATGCGGTAGCATGAACTTGCCCAAACTCCCGTTCTTGGGTTCTGCGGGAGGCCGGGTGGTGTTTTTTGCGACACCACCCGGTACCAAGGAGACCAAATTGGATGCGTTTATAAGTTTGGCTAGGGCGCAAATCACTTTTTCCAAATAGAAAGAGGCGTCTGGGTAATTAAAAGTGAAAAATAGGGGTATTTTTGGCAAAAAACGGGTAAAAACAGGGCCAAATTGGCTATAAATTATCCCTTTTAAGGTTGTTTATACGCAAAAAATCCAAAAATAACCGGCTTCTCTCATGTTTGGGGGGAGAAAATATAAAAAATAGATTTTATATATTATTTTTAATTATAAATAATTATATATTTATCTGTGTGCTGGTTAAAACGCATGAGATATGTTTTTATTGGTAAAAACTTAAATAAAATCTTTGTGTTATTTTAAAAATACTTAAAATATAAGTACTTTTAAAATTATATATAAAAATAATTTATACATATTTTATTAAAACAGGATATTTTTTATAAAAATAAAATACTTAAAATATAATATAAAATAAAATTCAATTAATATTTAATTTTTTATAAAAATATAAAAAATCGTTAAAAAATAAATAAAAATAAAAAGAGGTATTAAAATGATATCAAAAATTACCATATGTAATTTGGCATTAGCACAACTGGGGCAATCCCCTATTACTTCTTTAACGCAAGAAGATGAAAAAGCACGCCGCTTAAATTTGTTCTATGAACCGGTGCGTGATGAAGTCTTGCGGACCCACCATTGGGCCTTTGCCGGGGCCAGCGAATCTTTGGCTTTGCTGGAAACAGAGGTGGATGCAAATGGCAATTTTTGTTATAAATACCCTACGGATGCCTTATTTATCCGTAAGGTATATGATACCTCGGCCCCGCAAACACTATTGCCTTTCCGCGAAGCTTATAACACCGATTTACATAGCCGCGTATTGCTCATCCCCTGCCGCCAAGCCATCGCAGAATATACTTGCCGGATTACCGACGAGAACTTATTTGACCCGGCTTTCGTAAAGGCGTTCTCGTTGGCATTGGCCTGTGATTTGGCCGTTTCTTTGACCGCGGATACGGCTTTGGGGGGTCAGTTACTGCAAAAATATATGCTTAGTTTGGAAGAAGCACGCCGCAGCAATATGGCGGAAAGCCGGGCCACTGTGCCGGAGCACGATGCCTTCACGGAGGTACGCTAATATGCCGCAACATCATTTGCAACCCTCCTTTTCTGGGGGAGAAATCAGTCCGTCCTTATATGCCCGTGTAGATACAGCGGCGTATGCCACTTGGTTAAAGAGGGCACACAATTTTTTTATTCATCCTCAGGGTGGGGCTTCTAATCGGCCGGGTACTATTTTTGTGGGAACTGCAAAATATACGGGCAAGACTTGCCGTCTATTACCCTTTATTATCAGTGAAGAGGAGGCCTATGTGCTGGAATGGGGGGAAAAGTACCTACGGGTATATACCTCTGCCGGGCAAATATTGGATAACCAAGGTGATCCGTACGAGTTACTCACTCCGTATACGGCACAGGAGTTGGAGGCCTTGCGCTATACGCAATATGACCAAATGCTTTATTTAACGCATCCCAATCATCCACCCAAAAGGTTAGTATGGCTGGAACCGGGACGGTTTCGCTTGGAGGACGTACCTCTAAAATACGGGCCTTTTCAGTTATCTAATACGCAAGCGACTCGCCAAATGCGTGTAGTTCCCTATACCCAGCAAACAGAAACAGCCGGTGCCTCGGCTTCTCTTTCTTTTTTGCCGCAAGTGGATCCTGCTTATTTTGTACAAGGTTATTTTAACGGGAACCTATTTTTTACAGGGCATGGATACGGTTTAGATGTTCATTTTTTAGTGGAAGAATTTAACCGTGTGTATGGTCCTTCCGGGTTTGAAGCGTTTGATTTGGGGGGCGTAATTAAACTACTCTCTCCGCAAAGTACCGGGGGCGATTGGAACGGGGCCACTTTTATGTTGGAGTACCGCAACAGTTTTGTGTTGCCTCCGGCTATGACGGTGGTGCAAACCTTGACCGGTGGGGTCAATGCGGGCGCATTGGACGAACCGCAAACGGGGCAGTATATACTGGAAAGTGATTTTGATGTATTTTCTCCGCAGCAAGTCGGTGGTCGTTTTAGTATTACGCACCGGGTAGAAAACCAGTATTTTTCCGGTACGCTGGGGTATGATACCACTTCGTCGGTATTGTCCAGCAGCGGGGATTGGCGGGTGCGGACTAGCGGTTCGTGGACCGGTCAGATATTACTGGAAAAATCTACCGATTTAGGAACTACTTGGCAGACGTTAAAAACCTTTGCCCGCGAATCGGGAGATGATAATATCGCCGCCTACGGTCGGTTGGAAGACACCGGTGATTTGTATTATTTTCGCCTGCGGGCCAATACAATCAGCGGCGAAGCCGGCTATGAGTTGGAAGCCGATTCTTTTGTGCAAGAAGGAATTGTGGTAGCGGAAGATTTTATCAGTGCGCGTAAATTATTAGTTACCGTAGAGCAAAATTTTGCATCGCAAGAGTGGTCTTCCGACTGGGCTGAAGGTTCTTTTAGCCCTAAAAACGGTTACCCGGCTTGCGTGTTTTTCTACCAAGACCGCTTGGGTCTTGCCGGTACGCGGGCCGAAGCACAAACGATTTGGTTTTCTAAAACGGGCAAACATATGCATTTTGGCCATGGCCGCGAAACACTGGCCGATGATGATAGCATCAGTGTTAATTTGTCGGGTAAAAAATTAAATGCCATTCAAGCCGTATCTGCCGGCGGAAAGTTGTTAGTATTTACATCGGGGAGTGAGTGGACCTTGTCGGCTGCCGGGGCTTTAACGCCCTATAACGTACAAGTGGAACAACAAGGCGAGCGTGGTGCAAGCCACATTGCGCCGGTGATGGTTGGTAACCGTGTATTATATGTGCAAGCGCGTGGTGGAGCCCTGCGTGATTTTTACTACGATTACAATGCGGACTCTTACACCGGAGGGGACGTTACTTTACTGGCCAAACATTTATTTTTTAATAAAACAATTCGCGAAATGTGTTACCAGCAAGAGCCGGATAATTTGGTTTGGTGCGTTCTTTCCGACGGTCAATTGGCTTGTTTAACATACGTAGCCGAACAAAATCTTTGTGCGTGGACACATCATAGTACGCAAGGATCGTTTGTCAGTGTCTGTACGATCCCAAACCGCGGATACGATGAAGTATGGGTAGCTGTTAAGCGGGCTAACGGCTATTTCGTAGAAAGATTTGCCCAACGTATGGCCAGTAAATTACCGCAAGAACAGTTGTTTTTAGATGCCAGCGTTACTCAAAAATCGGGCACAGCATTTACGGAAGTGACGGGTTTGGATCACTTGGAAGGGGAAGAAGTCCGTGCATTGGCTGACGGAAGCCCCTTAGCGACTGCGACTGTTTCCGACGGGAAAATTACCTTGCCCCGCGCTATGAATTGCGTACACGTTGGGTTGGCGTATGAATCTCAAATCAGCACGCTTCCCGTGGCCAGCCAAGTGGCACAAGGCACCAAGCGGCGGGTGGTATCGGTGTTGTTAAAATTGACGGATAGTCGCGGCGGGTTGGCCGGGCTGGAAAATGAAACCTCGGATGAACTCATCCAACGTTTCAACGAAAATTTTAATACGGCACTCACATTAAAAACGGGGGAATACTTGTTGCCACTTGCCGGAGCGCATGGGTTTGCTCCGTCGGTAGTCTTTGCCCAACAGGAGCCGCTGCCGGTAACGGTGTTGGCTATTTTATGTCAACTTGCTTAATAAAAAAGGCTTGCGTGCATGGGTCGGCACGCAAGCCTGCGGAAGGGTTTTAATCTGTTTACGGTTCGGGCAAAGCCGGCACTTGTAAGCTATTTACTAATTGTTGAGCCGGTTGTGTGTCTTGTTCCGTAAAAGCGGTAGAAATCATGTAAACAATCCCTTGTCCGTCAAATAAAGAACGGGACCAGAAAGGAATTTTTTCGCCGCGGTTGCTGTACCCAATACCACTCATTTCGTAGCCGGGTTTTCCGCTAATTTCCACGGGACCATGATGTAAAATTTCCAGTTGCCGAGAGGTATTTTCTTTCGCAATCTCTTGAAGTGATTTGAAAGGATTATTTGCATCGGCATTTTTTTGATAGATAATTACCGAAAATAGCACCGGCCCTTTGATGGTTTTTCCCGCATTATCTTTTTTAAAGATATTGGTGTTGATACCGGCTTTTACAGCCGCTTCTTGAAAATTCATCCAATCGGAAAAGTCTACTCCGTCGGGCAACGTAAGTTCAAAATTATACGAAGGATCGGTATATACATGCGTGCCGTAAATCGGTTGAGGATTGGTTTTTACACGGGCGATCATGCCGCTAAACGGAGCCATGACGGTTTTTACACCCCACATTACGGCCCCGGCAACGGCCACAGCGAATAATACCGTGCTTACACCCGCCAAGATAAGCGGCCATTTGTTGGTATTTTTCTTAAGCAGTAACCATATCAATTTGAAGATTAAAAAGAAAACAGCAAATACAACGACTGCCACTACTAACAACATTAGAGCTAATATAATCATGTTTCCTCCTTGCAATAAACTTCTTTTATTATAGTTTTTTATGACAACTTTGTACGAAAAAAATCAAATTCGTTTGCGTACGGCTTGCGTAAAAGATGCCACTTCTCTTGCCGCTGTATTACGTCAAAAAGACCAAGAAGAATTAGCCGCCGTTTGGCCGGGGGCTTTGCCGGAGAAACTAATAAGCCGGTTTATAAAAATTTCGTCGGTTGCGGTGGCATTAACCCATGAGGAAAAATTAGTAGCACTTGGAGGAATTTACCCGTTTGCTTGGCTGGGGCATCGGGCGTGTGTGTGGCTGCTTACGGCAGAGGAAGTGGAAAAAATCCCGGTAACGTTTGTTAAGCTTGCCAAACGGCTACTTCAAGTGTGGTTAGCGCGCTATCCCGTATTAACCAACCGGGTAGATGAGCGCTACCTGGCCGCGCAGCGGCTCGTTAACCGGTTGGGCGGAGAGTGGACCGGAAACAGCACATTACATCGCAATATTCGTTTTTTGGAGTTTATTTTTAGGAGGAATTATGGGAGGAATTGTAACTAATACAGGCAAACAAGTTTCCACGGCACTCAGTACGCTATCCAGCCGTCGGAAACGTGCCAATCAGTACGACGATGTGGCCACTTCGGCCCGGCAACAAGCCGCGCAAAATCAGGAGCGTTTGCAGGAGGAAGAAACCTATTTGTTAAAATCGGCGGCCGAGCGTAGCCGGGAAATTTATCAAAAGTACCGCCAACAATTAGCGGCCCAACAAACCGTATTAGCACAAGCAGGGTTACGAAGTAATTCGGTGACGGCGCAGCAGTTGTTAAAGAATGCACGCTTAGCGGCTTTGGCTAAAGAAGACGCTTTGCAACAAGAACAAACGGCGGCTTTGAATCAAAAACGCCAAGAAGCAGCCCAGCGGGAAATTGAATTAAAACGAGCGGAGCAAGAAGCCAAAAAAGCCGCACGCAAAGCACGTTCCCCTTGGCGTGTAGTAACAGATTGGTTCGGATGGGGAAGTAAATAAAAAGAGGAGAGTAAAATGACGGTTTCCACACAAGTAACGAAACGTATTTATGAAGGCAACGGAATAACCCGCCAATGGGACGTAGATTTCCCGTTAATGTCGGCGGAAGATTTAAAAGTGTTTGTAACTTCCGCGCAAGGGAACGAAACGGAAATTACTACCGGGTTTAGTCTAAATGCAACCCGAACAAAATTGGAATATCCCACGGAACAAAGCGGTTTAGACCCGCTTGCCAGCGGTTATAAAATCACGCTGGTACGCCGCACGCCGCTTACACAAGAAATTGACTTATTGCGCCAAGGTGAATTGGACGCGGAAGTACTGGAAGAAGGATATGATAAATTAACATTGACGATGCAAGAATTATCCGAAAAGATTGACCGGAGTATTAAATATCCGGTTTCTGCGCAACCGGCTAGCACTGAAACAGAAAATTTCTTAACAGATATTTTAGCGGCCAAACAAGCGGCGGTAGATGCATCTTCTTCGGCAGTGTCGGCGGCTCAAACGGCCAGTTCCAGCGCACAAACCGCCCAGCAAACGGCGCAACAAGCGGTTACGGCTATTGAAACTGCCCAACAAACCGCACAACAAAGCATTGCCAGCAAAACGCAAGAATCACTGGGGACATTACAAGAACGCGTGGACGCTACGGCCCAATCGGTGGCTACGGCCCAGTATTATGCCGAACATACCGTGGCTAAATGTGTGGGAGAAGTGTATTACAGTCAATCTTCTTTAGCAACGGACAATCCGGGAAGTTTGCCACTATTTACCGGCGAAACTATTTCTTCGGCTAATACGCTATATCCTGATTTTTGGACGTGGATTACCACTCATAGCGAATTGCAAACCACCGCGGCTGATTATGCTTCCCGCGTAAGCACATACGGTGAATGTCCGTTTTATGTAGTGGATACATCTGCTCATACGATCGTGCTACCGCTACTTAAACATATGGTAAAAATGGCCGACAGCACTAACGGTATTACGCAGCAAATAACTTCCGCCGCCACCGGGAGTGATGTTTCCATACACACGAGCAGTTTATATCCATGGGTATGTGCTTTTTCGGCGGTCGTTCCGGTCAGCACTGCTCAAGCGGCGGAATTTCAACAAGCCCTTTCCGGCAAGGCGGATACTAATTTTGGAAATGTTACAAAACCGTACGTAACGGAAATGTACTTCAACGGGGATGCATGGTACCGGGTTTGGTCCACCGGGTGGGTAGAACAAGGGGGCCTGGTGACGGGAAATCTAGACACGACAACCATCACCTTACTTAAACCTTTTGCAAGCACCTCTTATAGCGTACTAGCTAATCCTTTGCTTACTGTGGGATTTACTCCTGCAGTATGGATAGTGGACAAAACAGCCACTACGGTTACGCTGTGTGCTCAATGTTGGCAAAATGCCTCTTACACGGCGCCGGTAGGTGATTTTTATTGGAGAGCGGAAGGACAAGGAGCGTAATATATGGAATTTAAAATCGGACAAAAATTAACTAAAGATAATTATACCCCGGCGGCCATTTGGTGTGCTAGCCATCAATGCAGCATTGAAAAACGGGCGGACGGGTACTACATTGTACCGGCAAAAGTCGTTCCCTTGCCACTCCCCAGCCAACGCGAGCAAGTATTGGCGCAATTAACTGTTATTGATGCAAAAACAATTCGTGCGTTGCGGGCCATGAGTGCCGGTGTGGGTATGCAAGAAGATAAAAACCAACTGGAAATGTTGGAAGCCCAAGCCGCCGGTCTGCGGGCACAACTAAAACAACTTCAGCAAGATGAGGCAGCCGTATGATACCGGACGTAATAGGTGTTACCTGGAAAGAAATTCTAGTGGTTGCATTTATGGCGGGGGGAGTATGGTTTGAATTAAAGGCCATCCGGCGTGATATTAAACGTTTGGAACAAAAGCAAGATAAATACAACAACTTGCAGGAACGTACGCACCTGTTGGAATTGTGGCGGCAAGAGCACGAGGAAAAATCGTCCCATGCCCGTATTTAGCGCACGTTCCTTGGCCCGGTTGGAAACCTGCCACGCGGATTTGCAAACCGTCTGCCGGGAACTGATTCGTCAGTACGACTTTTGCGTGCTGGAAGGTCATCGCGGTCCGGTGGCGCAGCAAGCAGCTTTTGAGATGGGAAAAAGCCGCTTGCAATACCCGCACAGTGCACATAACAAAACGCCTTCGCTTGCGGTAGATATTGCTCCGTATCCAGTGGATTGGAACGATATATCCCGCTTTCGCGAAATGATTATCCGCTTTGATGCGCTGGCTTGTTTGTTGCGCCGGCAAGGGCGCATTAGCAATCGGTTTGTGTACGGCGGATATTGGCCGAGCTTACAAGATTGGCCTCATATAGAAATTAAGGAGAAATAAAATGGAATGGTTACAAACTCATACGGAAACAGTATTGCAATTATTGGGAGCAGTGGTAGCGTTGGCCACAATTATTGTCAAACTGACCCCTACGGCGGCAGATGATACGGCGCTGGCCAATCTAATAAAGGTGCTGTCTGCTTTTTCGTTGTGTAATGCCGACGGTTCTTTTATCGGCCGGGGGGAAAAATAATGGGACATATTACAGCTATGGGGCTGGAAATACTGGCAGTAGCTATCTGTGCGTACGTGGCAGGATACCAACGGGCCCTGCTGACCCGTTTTCGCGAGGAGCAAAAAGCAAATGAGCAATTGGAAAATGTATGGGAGCGCGTGCATGATTTGCCTGCTGATGTGGTGCGCCAATGCTTGCAGCCGCCTGCCCGTCAAAAATAAATCTGCTTGGTGTCGGTCATCCTTTGACAGAAACGACCCGGGTTTAATGAGTTTATCGGAACAAAACCAACGGGCTATATTAACGATAGAAGTGTTGTGTGGGCGAATACAATTACCCAAACAAAAAACCCAGCCTTAAAAGCTGGGTTTTTTATTGAAACACATTTAGATTAGAAGTTATTGTTTTTATTCCCCGTGATAGCGGAACAGTATTTGGTGGAAGCGGAATCCGAACTACCCAAGGCGTTGTCTTCGGTGGTTGTAGAGGTATTCGTTCCACATTTGCGCACAGACGTAACCGTTCCATCGTCTCCTTCCGTTAAGATGGTTTTCAAGGTATATTTGCCTTGGGCGGCAGATAAATCTCTCCGTTCAGCCACAATTACGAATTTGCTTCCGCTCGCCCCGTTTAGCGGCCCCATCTTTACCTTAAAGTTTTTTCCGCCATAATCATTATCCGCCACTTTCGGAACTTCTACGTCCAAGTAGGCAAAACTGCTGGGCCATTCATCTTTTTGCAGACGGTGGCGTTGGGCAGCATTAGAAATTGCGTCCATTAACGTCAAGGCTTCTGCCGAGCGTGATTTTTCAACAGCCGTAGTATATTGGGGCAAAGCAACCGCTGATAAAATTCCTACGATTAACACTACGACCAATAGTTCAATTAATGTAAAACCAGAATTATTTTGTTTATGCATAGATTCTCCTCATACTATAAACCTACTTTAAATAGTATAGCAAAAAATCGACAAAAGACAAGCCTATACCAATGAAAAATAAACTTTTACGTTTGCGCTACTAAACCTTACTGAACGGACTTTAGCGGTGAGGCCATCCGTCGGCTGAAAAGTAAAATCAGTAATACCGGGGCGACCAAGAAAGTGTAGAAAAAGAAGCGGCCGGCATCTGCAATTCCGGATAACAACAATACGGTTCCAAAATTATAACTAAACAGAGGGATTACAAATAATATATTTTTCCAATATTTGCGAGCCGTGCATTTTGCACAAACGGCGAGTATTAACAATAGATGCATCATCCCAACATATACCCAAAGCGGGGCAAACAATACGCTACACAGACGGGTGTAATAATATCCCCATAAACGTAGCTCTGGCACACCTTTTTGAGAAATACCATATTTATTCCCCGTAATAATTGGGAAAAACGGCGCAGGAGCCTCATCCAAAACGGAATAAACCGTAGCAGTAGTTTTTATAAATTCTTTAGCAGCTACTTTAGGCGATTGTTTAAAACAACGTCCAAAAATCCGCAGTACCTTTTTGACTCCGTATTCTTCAATGATTTGGTTATTGGTGCCCGGTAGGAATTTGATACTGTTGTAACCGTAAGCAAAAGCGGCCGGGTATGTTTCCGGGTTGGCTACCGCATAAATAAACTCACGGGTTTGTGTGTCCATGGATGTCTGGTCGTAGGCGGCCACCGCACTAATGACGGACATCGGCAATCCCAGCATCTCTGCCCGGCGTTGGGGAGCAGGTTGTACCTGTAAAACCGGAAACAAGATCCACTTTGTAAGAAGGCATAACCCGATGACCGATAAAAAAATCGCCGTGGCGCGTTTACGGGTCGTGAAAAAGAAAAGTCCCAGCAAAAACGGTATAGTAAATAAAACGGCGTTATGGCGAAGAAGTGTGGTAATAGCCAAAAGTAAAACAAGATAGCATGCGCGGCGGTTATCAGCCAGCCATTGACCGTTTGTAAAATGAATATGCAAAGCACCCGTTGTTAAGAAGAGGGTGAATATGGCAAACAGAGTGTCTTTCCAGGGGGACATGGCCATATTCCCTGTTTGTGGGTTTAGCAAAATAAACGCCAATAAAACAAATGCGACAGTTGGGCTTACATATTTTTCAACCGTTTGGCATGCATACCCGATCGCGGCGGAGAAACATAGAATTTGAAATAAGATGATAGACCCTATCCAGCCTTGTGCTAAAAATAAGGGTAATTTAAAAGAAATCAAAGTTGCCACTACCGGGTGCCAATCGTTATAACGGTTGAGGAGTACCTGTTCGTATTGATTAAAATTGTCCGGGGTGAATCCGCCCGGATAATAAGCTGCCCAGTAGATTAGAAAAATAAGAAGCGGCAGCCCGTAAAATAACGTGTTGTAAACAGGTTTATGGGGGTGCGAAACAATGGGAATGTACAATTTTTTAGCTTTGGCAAGTAGTAACGGGGCAATGATAATTGCGAAAAAAGCGGCCAAAAATACTGAGCGAAATATTCCCGAACAAGTAGCACTAACCAAAAACAAGTGTGCGGCCAGTATACCGGTTACATACAGAGTAAAAACAAATTGCCCGATATCCCAAGGGGTATTTAGATGGGAATAAATTTTTTTCACAATTTAACTCCGAAAAATTAACTAGTAACAGTATATCATAATTTGTCAGATGAAAAAGTGACAAACGCTAAACCGCGCCAAGGAGTTTTTCTGTTAAAGCATGTTGTCGGTTGTTTCCCAGCTCAGAATAACCTTAATTTAATATAATAAACAATATGAAAGCTAATTTGTTTATCGGTTTATTTTTGTTTAGTGCACTGACCGTCCAGGGAACTACGTTTACGGTGCAGAATGCTTTGGCTTCGGATGAGCCACCTCAAACAAACTTCACGCTGGACTCGTTTACCCGGCAGTATTTACGCAAATCTCCGAAAGTAGCGTCCCAAAAGAACACGCTCTTAAATGCCCGTGCAACCTATCAAAATGCGTTTACGGAAGCGTTCCTGCCATCTTTTTCTGTGTCGGCTACGGCTGATAAAACCTACACACGTCCGGACAATATCCACTCGTGGAATGAATTTCGGCATTTTGATTCCAATGCAAATGCTTCCGGCTCGTGGAATTTGCTTAACAGCGGCAAGGATAGATTGGCTTATCAAAACGCATCTTTGACGTACGAAATAGCTCAAATAGCGTTTGATGCGTTCATGCAGGAAACCGTGTTGTCGGCTGTAAAAATGTATTACGATTTGCTGTTAAATCAGAAGTTAGTGGAAGTGTATCAGGCGGATTTGGAGATTAACCGCAAGCAATACGAACAGGACAAAGTGCTCTACGATAATGGACTCAAAACCCGTTCGGATTTGTTATCCAGCGAAACGAACTACCGCTCCAGCCAGTTGTCTTTATTTTCTGCTCAGAACGATTATGCAAATGCCTTGACTGCTTTTAACATTGCGTTAAACCAACCCACGGAAACGGAAATCACGTTAGATGAAACCTTAGATAAAACAGTCACGCCGCTGCCGTCCTTGGATACCGATTTAACAAATGCCTTAGCACACCGTCACGATGTGCGGGAACGTCGTTTGCTGCTCAAGCAGCAGGATATTGCATTTAAGCAGGGCAAACTAAACACATTGCCGTCTTTGTTTGTGGACTTGTTCGGTTCTACCGGACGGGGCCTTAACGGGCACGAACTGTGGAATTATAACTACGGAGTGGCTGCTGGAGTTACGTTTGATTTAGGGTTTTTCTACGTAGATAAATACCGTACCCGGCAGAATTTGGCCCGTACCCATGAAAACGCACAGCTGGACTTTGAACAATTTTTGCGTTCCATGCGTGATGACGTCGTGCAGACCCGCAACGCGTTAGCTCTTAAAATGCAAAGTATGGAAATATCGGACCTACGTTTGCAGGCGGCTACTCAAAAGTTTGAAGCTACGCAAACAAAGTATAAGAACGGGCTCATGAGTGCTACGGATTTGACGGTAGCCCAGCAAGCTATGGTATCGGCACAGATTGAACACGCCCGCTTACTAACAGATTTGGAAATTACGAAGTTGCGTTATCAATACGCGATTGGTCAGAACATTTTTGAATATACGTTGGAGGATTTATAATGAAACGCTTTTGTAAGAAGCACTGGAAGAAATTCGTATTTGTGGCGGTACTGGCCGGAGTATTGACCGCCGTGTGGTTTTACGGAGCCAAGCCGCTCATTGCCAAAATTAAAGGCCAAGTCATTAACCCCGATGACATTGTAACGGTTAAAAAGGACAAAGTGGAAGTATTGTTTACAGGTTCCGGCACGGTTACAGCCAAGCAAGACGTAAAGGTTACTTCCAAACCAAGCGGTATTTTGAAAGCCGTCTACGTAAAGGAAGGCGATTTTGTGAAGAAGGGGCAACAAGTGGGCCTTATCAAACCGGGCCGTAATGAATTTGAAGATTACAAACCAATGCCTATTTACACCGAGGCATCCGGAACGGTTATTAAATGTGTAGGCAGTAACGATTATAATAAAAGTTTAGCCGATAAAGATTTATCCTTGCCGCGTTTGGGTACTTTCTTACAAGGCAGCTACGATAACGCTGAAAATGCCACTTGCTTTTTACGGGTAGTCAATATGGACTCGCTCTTAATTTCCACGTATGTGACCGAAGCACAAGTGATGAAGCTAAAACCGGGGATGCCCGTAGATGTAACTATTCGGGCACTAGGCGATAATGCTCCGAAACTAAAAGGCAAAATCTCGCACGTATCTTCCCAAAGCGAAGCGACCGGGCGTTGGGGCGATAGTTCCGGTTTCTTGGTAATTACGGAGTTGGTAAATCCGGACAAACAAATTTTACTGGGTGTGAGTGCAGAAATGAGTGTGGCGATTGACAAAAAGGAAGATGTACTCACTATCCCGGCTAATGCCCTATTTGAAAAAGACGGAAAGAATTATGCCTTTAAGGTAACAGGTAAGGACAAGGCCGAGAAAGTAGAAATTGAAATCGGTCTTACCAGTGATAAAAATGTGGAAGTAACAAAGGGCCTTGCGGAGAACGACCAAGTTTTAACTACCCTTCCGTACGGGGAATCATGGTAATAGCGCAGTGTAAACAGCTCATCAAAATTTATCCCGGTGCACACGATTTTCGGGCACTGGATGAGGTGTCATTGTCTATTAAGCAAGGCGAATTTGTGTCTATTATGGGCCCTAGCGGATGCGGAAAAAGCACCTTGCTAAACATTTTGGGGTTGTTAGACGAACCAACAGCCGGGGAATATCTGTTAGAGGGCGTGCCGACCGCTAAGTTAAATGACGCCCGCCGCACCGAACTGCGCCGCAATTCAATCGGGTTTATCTTTCAATCGTTTAACTTGATGCCGCGCTTGTCGGTACTGGAAAACATTGCTTTACCTATGCGTTATAGTGATATGCCACGTGCAGACATTTTACCGCGTGCCCGGGAACTGGCCGTACGGGTTGGACTGGAAAAGAAATTGCACAGCACGCCTTTGCAGCTATCCGGCGGTCAATGCCAGCGTGTAGCGTGTGCTCGTTCGTTAGCCAATAATCCGTCTATCATTTTAGCCGATGAACCTACCGGGAATTTGGACTCCAAAGCCAGTGCCGATATTTTGGACTTACTGCAAGAGTTAAACAAAAACGGTATGACAATTATCATGGTAACCCACGACCCGAAAATTGCCGCAGGAACCCACCGTACAATTCACATGAAGGACGGTAAAATTATATGAGACTCCCGGATTTAATGGCTACTGGTTGGACGGAGATTTGGGCGCACAAGATGCGGAGTTTCCTAAGTTTCTTTGCTATTGCCATTGGGATTGCCACGTTCTTTTATACGCTTAGTGTACTAAGTCAAAGTTACCGTAGGATTGGACGTACTGCCGAAGTCGCCGGGAAAGGACGGGTGGAAACTCGCACCAATCATCCGTTGACCGTAGTACAGTACAAAGATTTGAAAGAGAGATTGCCAGCGGGAAGTTCTCTTGCCTTTACAAGTGATGATTACAACGTGCAAGAAGGTTGGTGGAACTCATTGTATCACAAAGGGAATCAACTGGTAGGAGCTACCGTATACGGGGTTTTGCCTTCATTTAAGGAATCGGACTTTGTGTATCGTTTGGAAGGCCGCTTTATCAATTGGCAAGATGTGGAAAACAAACATCGCGTGATTGTGCTTACAGTATTTCCCCGTGAAGTGAAGAAGTCCAAACGACGTTTCTGGTGGGATAATGTAGACGAGCATATTCAAAAGGTCAAAGAGTATTCAGAGCATCATCACTTACTACATCAACAAGTAGTGCTTCATAATCAAACGTTTACCGTGGTGGGTATTTTGCATTTGCCTACGGAGAATGATGACGTTCGCTTGTCACGCAATCGTGAATGGCGGCCCACGTTATATATACCGTATACCACTTGGTATGACCTATATCCGGATGAAAATGACAAACGTCCGGTTGATATTCGGGTGGTAACGGGAAAAGAGTCTACCGCTCACACAGCTGGTGGCACTCTTACCAGTTATTTGCGCTCTCAATTCGGCCCTGATGAGAAACCAGAGATAGAGTTCTTCCATGAGAAGATAGAAGAACGCCTCAAAGAAGCCCGCAAGTCCTTAAACAATATGCTGTTTATGGGTATTATAGCGATGATTGCGGGCGGTATCGGTATCATGAACGTAACCATGGCGGTTATCTTCTCCCGCACCAAAGAAATCGGTATTCGCCGGGCCTTAGGGGCATCCCGTAAAGACATCCTATTTCAATTCGTAGTAGAAGCGATGCTCTTGGGCTTATGTGGAGCCATAGCGGGAATGATTTTGGGTTACCTGGCCGTACTGCACTTGGCCGAAGACACGAGCCAAATGACTTTCTCGTGGTGGGTCGTGGCAGGTTCTATTTTAATTGCACTCGTAACCAGTTTCTTATTTGCTTTGTATCCGGCATGGCAAGCTGCCAAACTCAAACCCGTTGATGCTCTTAAAAATGAGTAGCACGTCGATCTTAAAAATGAAAAACCCGCCGAAAGGCGGGTTTTAAATTCAGCCAAGACAGGACAATCGCCCTGTATAAATTTCCTGACGGAAATTTTGCCCGGGCCTGCCCTCGCGGTTTTTGCGTTGAGTTGGGAACTTTTTGTAAACAATTTTTTTGCTAGACGAGGCCGCAGCGCAGGAGCAATACTGGCGGGACGCGCCGGAGGCGGAGGTATGCGACTAAGCGAGAACGAAGTATAGCGGAAAAATAGGCAACAAAAAAAGCCAAGACGGGGGATCGAACCCCGGACCTGCCGCTTACGAAGCGGCTGCTCTACCAGCTGAGCTATCTTGGCGAAAAACGGGTTATTAACTACTTATATATTCTATCAAAAAAGAAATCTTTTTGCATTAAAACTATTTTTTTGAACGGGCCATGCGCTCGTTTACTTGTTTTTGCAACGCGGCCATTTGCGGGTTTTGGTGATTGCGTTGTAAAAATTCTGGCTCGGTAACTCCGTCGGGACCTTGTTGGAAGCGGTCCAGCCAATACTGGGCACGCGGTAAATCGTTTTCCAACAACGCAATTTGTACCAAATAGGCA
Organism: uncultured Elusimicrobium sp.; assembly: GCA_902794125.1. GTDB lineage: Bacteria > Elusimicrobiota > Elusimicrobia > Elusimicrobiales > Elusimicrobiaceae > Avelusimicrobium. The sequence continues at coordinate 58,942 of CADBFX010000001.1, forward strand.
TACGTTTGCGGGTTGACCGGGTCTACTAACAGGGCGCGTTCAAAAGCTTTTTTAGCTTGAGCCATATTGTCCAAGGCTTCTTGGCGAAGCCAGGCATATTCGCTGTCGCTGTGGGCGTGGGTAGAATCGTCCGAGCGGCGCAACGCCATAGCGTAATATAATTGACCGCGGTTGTGATGCAACATGGGGTGATTGGGAGTGCGCTCCAGGACAATCGCAAAATCTTTTAAAGCACGGGTGTAATCGTCCGACGGGCCGGTGGTATCACCGCGTAAAGGGGAGAAAATTTTTGTTAAATTAAATAACGTAGCAAATACGTTGGCCCGGAAGTGACGATATTCGGTTTGGAACGGATTAAAAGTAACGGCCCGGGTAAAATAACCCACGGCTCCTTCCACATTGCGTAGGTCGTTTAATGCAATACCTACGCTGTAATAATGATTGGCGCGCATTGGTTGATAAGAAAGCCACACCATCGGAACGGATACACAAAGTACGCTAATAGCTAGTGCGCTGCGCAGTAGCCACGAACTTCGCAAGTATAGATAAACTACACCACCCACACATCCCAAACATACGGTCCACGCGCAAACGGCCAGTATAAGTTCACCGAAAGTTTGAACAGCCAGCGCAGCGGTTATTTCGTGAAAAGAGGTGATAAGTTGCACAGCCGCCACCGCCAGTAAACCGAGTAACACAATGCGCAACACAACTAATAACGCGCGCGGAGCGGGGAAAATCGTTGTATTTTCTTCCGGTTGGGGTGGGAAAGATAACGCAAGGAGTATCCCCATAAATAATGCGAAGAAAAAACCACTGCTTGCAAAACGGATGCTGATGTCCACGCCGCTGTGGATTACCATGCCTGCCAGGGCGGCTGTGTAGGCCAAAAGCAAATAATTACGTTCTTTGTTAGCGGCAAGATTGTTTTCTTGCTTTAAGTTTTTAATAGCGGCCGTAAATAAGAATATGAGCAGCCACAAAAAGATAGCTAATCCCACGGTGCCTGATATGGCCCATTGTTCTAAAAATTCATTTTCGGCATGTTGCGTTTCGGTGTTGTGGGAATCTTCAATATAAAAAATTTGTGGCCGGCGGTAAGCGGAATAAATAATTTTAAAACTGCCCGGCCCGCCAACGCCCATGACGGGGTTATCTTGCACCATTTCAAAGGTAGATAGCCAGGTAAATGTACGGAAACTGACCGACTGAAAACGCTTGGCTGTAAAAAATCCGGCCAGCCCTAACGTGACGATTAACAAGCCAACGGCTACCCAATTGATAAGGCGCAATTTTGTTTTAGCAAGAGAAGATAAATAATTAGTAAATAAAAAAGCTCCTACGGCTGCCGCGGCTGCGTACGCCAACCACGCTCCTTTACTCTCGGTAAAGAATAAACTGATAAGCCCGATTCCTAAGAGAATAAGTAAAGATTTTTTACGTGTCAGTAAATAATAACCGGACACAATGCACGAAGCAAAAACAACAAAATCCCCGAAGAAGTTCGGGTTGGCGTGCGTGGAAAAAACCCGTTTGGCAAAGAAACCGCTCCACGGCATGGGGTCGGCCCCCGGCAATACTAAATTCACGGCTTGCAAAACCGCATATCCAAACGAAATCCATGCAGTTGCTACTAGGTAGCGAGTAATAATTTTAATGTCTTTTAACGAAAATTCCGTGGCGGCTAATAGCGTAATTACAATGTAAATTAAAAAGCGGATAAATTCTTCGGCCGCTTCCATGTGATACGGCGCGAAAATAAAGCAAATTATATTCCAAACCGCGTAGGCAAATACAGGCAGTAAATAAATGATATTGTGACGGGAAAATGGACTTTTGCGCTGGGTGATTTTTAACGCAGTCCACAACGCCAGCAAAATAATTCCGCCCATGTGCAGTAAGGTCAGTTTTACTTGAGCCGTGTCGTACGTGGCAGTGAAAAAGCAGATACTGATTAGTACACTCATCCACCCGGTTATATGCACGAGTGCCGCACGTAAAAAAGAAACGGCTGAAGAAGAAACCGCGGGAGCAGAAATTTGTTTTTTAGAATGTTTTGCAACCATATTTATATACAATAACTTTTAATTATCCCTTTTTTAGAATTTCTTGCGGGTGTTTTTTTAAAAACTCGCTCACCGCATCCAATTCCGGTTTTAGGTATTTCCCGGTGTACGATTTTTTGCACGCGGCCACGTCTTTCGGGGTGCCTTCGCACACAATTTGTCCGCCTTTGTCGCCGCCTTCGGGCCCTAGGTCAATCAGCCAGTCAGCTGTTTTGATAACGTCCAAATTGTGCTCAATAATAAGCACGGTGTTGCCCTTATCGGCTAATCCGTGGAGTACTTGCAATAGTTTATCAATATCGGCAAAGTGTAAACCGGTGGTGGGTTCATCTAAAATATAGAGTGTATTTCCTGTTCCTTTGCGGGAAAGTTCGTCTGCCAGTTTTACGCGCTGGGCTTCCCCGCCGGATAAAGTGGTAGCGGCTTGGCCGAGTTTAATGTATCCAAGCCCGACGTCGTTGAGCGTTTGTAAACAGCGTTTAATTTTAGGGATAGCATCAAAAAAATCTAACGCTTGTGATACACTTAAATTGAGTACGTCAGCGATATTTTTGCCTTTGAATTTTACCTGGAGTGTATCTTCATTAAAGCGGTTGCCGTTGCATTCTTCGCATTTTACGTAAATATCCGGCAAAAATTGCATTTGAATTTTTAAAATGCCGTCGCCCTGGCATTTTTCGCACCGTCCGCCTTTGACGTTAAAGGAAAACCGCCCCGGTTTATATCCGCGCCGTTTGGCTTCGGGCATTTGGGCAAACAAGTCGCGTATGTGCGAAAATACGCCCGTGTAGGTGGCCGGGTTACTGCGCGGCGTTTTACCAATAGGGCTTTGGTCCACAATAATTACTTTATCAATGTTGTCTAACCCTTTGATAATTTCGTGTTCGCCGGGTACGTCTTTGGCCCCGTAAAATTTACGTGCCAGGGCCTTGTAGAGAATTTGGTGCACCAGCGTACTCTTGCCCGAGCCGGACACGCCCGTTACACACACAAATTTGCCCAGCGGAATTTTTACATCTATGTTTTTCAGGTTAAATTGCCGCGCACCGTGAATAGTTAAAAATTTTCCGTTTCCTTTGCGAAGTTCTTGGCGGGGCAGAATAATTCTCCGCCCGTTTAGGTACGAGGCCGTGAGTGAATTTTTATTACGCAAGAAATCTTGGGTTGGCTCGCTGGCTACAACCTGCCCGCCGTTTTCGCCGGCGGCCGGGCCGAGTTCCACCACGTGATCTGCCGCTAAAATGGTGTCCTTGTCGTGCTCTACGATAATCAGGGTGTTGTCCAGGTCGCGCAGGTTTTTAAGCGTTTCAATCAAGCGGTCGTTGTCGCGCGAGTGCAGGCCGATAGTAGGTTCGTCCAGTACGTAGAGCACCCCGGTCAATCCCGAGCCGATTTGTGTGGCCAGGTGGATGCGTTGGGCTTCGCCGCCGGATAATGTTTGGCTTTTGCGGTTAAGTGTTAGGTAACTAAGCCCGACACTATTTAAAAATTCCAAGCGCGCGCGGATTTCTTTTAATACGTCTTTAGCAATAATTTTTTCCTTCTCGCTGAGTTGGATGTTTGCAAAAAAATCTTTTGCCGCGGATACTTGCATGGACGTAACTTCATAAATGTTTTTACCGTTTATTTTTACGGCCAACGCTTCCGGTTTTAAGCGTTTGCCTTGGCAGGCGGAACACTCTACTTCGCGCATAAAGCGCTGGGTTACTTCCTCTTTTACAAATTCGCTTTCACTTTCGGCTACGCGGCGTTTTAGGTTAGTTATTACGCCTTCAAAATCCGCTTCGCCGCCGGAAATAATGGAAGTGTATGTTGCCCCGCCCGTGCCGTATAAAAGTAAATCGCGTTGGGCTTTAGGCAGCTTGTTCCACGGCGTAGTCATGCTGATTTTTTTGCGCCGGCAGACTTGTTTTAAAATATCGTAGTAATATCCGCTCCAGGAACTTTTCCAGCGGTGGGTGCGGGTAGTAACTGGGTTTTCCCACGCCTCAATGGCCCCTTCGTTAATAGATAAGGTGGGGTTAGGAACCACCAGTGCTTCATCTACCTCTATTTTTACGCCTAACCCATTACACTCCGGGCAGGCCCCGTAGGGAGAGTTGAACGAAAATAACCGGGGTTCCAATTCGCTAAATCCAATACCGCAATGGGCGCAGGCGTTGCTTTCGCTATAGGTAAAGTCCACCGGGTTTTTGCCTTCCGTTTCCAGCACGTGTACCAGGCCTTTGGCATATTTTAAAGCCGCTTCTAAACTTTCCACCAAGCGTTCGCGGTCAAATTCATCCACGTAAAATTCATCTACTACCAGTTCAATAGTGTGTTTTTTATACCGTTCCAACACAGGAACTTCGTCTAGTAAAACAATTTGTCCGTTGACACGGGCTTTTACATACCCTTCTTTTTTAAATTTGGCAAAAAGTTCTTCGTACGTGCCTTGCCGCCCGCGAATAACGGGGGATAAAATATAAAGTGTTTTTTCGGGGAATTTTTTCAAAATATCCTGCGCGATGCCTTGTACGCTCCAGGTTTCCACCGGTCGTCCGCACTGCGGGCAATAACGCTTGCCTATACGGGCAAATAACAGGCGCAGGTAGTCGTAAATTTCCGTTACGGTGGCCACCGTAGAGCGTGGGTTTTTGGACGGGTTGCGCTGTTCAATGGAAATGGCGGGGGAAAGCCCTTCAATGTGTTCCACATCCGGTTTTTCCATGAGTTCCAAGAACTGCCGCGCATAGGCGGACATGCTTTCCACATAGCGGCGTTGTCCTTCCGCATAAATTGTGTCAAACGCAAGCGAACTTTTGCCGGAACCGGACAAGCCGGTTACAACGGTCATTTTATCTTTCGGAATTTCAACGGTAATATTTTTTAAATTGTGGCCTTTTGCGCCAACGACTTTGATGCTTTTCATGGGTGCCTTCCTGTAGAACATAAACACCTGCTTTATAACCTGCCGGCAGGTGTTTTTTATCTTAATAAATTATATAATTTATTTAACTTATTTTGCCGGAGTAACTGCGTGAAAAAAACGTATAAGTATCTATTTTATATCTTAGGCATGCTGCTTTCTGTGGGGCTTTTGGCCTTTATGATTTATCAGACCAAAGGCAGCTTTGTAAAAATCTGGCACAGTGTGCAGACAAAGTATTTATTTCTATCCGTGATATCTTCCGTGTTGATTTATGTATCCATGGGACTGAGTTTGTATGAAATTTTACGTATCATGGGCCGGCGTATCGGAGCAGGGGCGGCTATCGGGATTGCTTTGGTGTCCACCACGGTCAATTATGCGGTTTCTTCCTTGGGCGCTAGCGGTTTTGCCTTGCGGGCGCATTTACTCAGCCGCCGCCGCGTACCGTTTGGCACTTGCGTAACGGCCAGTATCGTAATAACCGTACTGCTTTATTTTGTATTAGCTATTATCATTTTACAGGGTTCGGTGCTGATGCTATTCAATTCTTCCACTACGCCGGTGCAACTGATTAAAAACTTTGGGCTGATTGTAGTGATGGGCGCTATCTGTGTAATGATTACGGCGTTTTTATTTAATAATGAGTGGCGCTACAAGGCCGTGCGCAACACTTTCCGGTTGATAAACAAAGTGCTTTTCCATGTATTTAAAGCACTTATCCCTAAAGGCCGCTACGACGACTTTATGGACCAGTTGGACGAGGGAATTGCTCTTATCCACCAAAAAAAGAAAAAAATGACGCGCACCATTATTTACGTGTGCGCCGATTGGTTGTTTACGATTTTAGTGCTTTTCTTTGCATTTCGTGCCGTGGGCGTGCACATTACGGCCGGAGTACTTGTGGCCGGCTTTGCAGTAGGGATGGTTACTACGCTCATTCCGGTGTTACCGGGGGGATTAGGAGCTATGGAACTGGCCATGACAGCCGTCTATGCTCAAATGGGAATTGAGTGGGATGCCGCTTTGATGGCAACGCTTATTTACCGGGTTGTTTACTATGTGATCCCCGGAATTGTCAGTATTTTCATCTATTGGGGGTTGCAACTGTCTGCCTCTCCCGTTAAACCGCTTGGAGGAGATTTCCATGAAAGAACGTATTAACGAACAAGTTCCCTGCTTGCATGCCAATAGTTTTATTCATAAAACGGCGGTAGTGATAGGGGATGTGACCGTAGGAGAAAATGTATCCGTTTGGCCGTGTGCGGTGTTACGCGGCGATATCGCTTCTATTACTGTAGGGGATAACTCCAATATTCAGGAAAATGCTTGCGTGCACGTTAACTACGGTTGCCCGGCCGTTATCGGCAAAGGCGTAAGCGTCGGGCACGGCGCGGTGGTGCATGGCAGTAAAATTGGCGATAACTGTTTAATCGGTATGAACGCGGTAGTGATGGAAAGTGAAATCGGCCCGAACTGCATTATCGGGGCGGGTGCCGTGGTGCCGGCAGGGAAAAATATTCCGGCAGGGTCGCTGGTGATGGGCGTTCCGGCCAAAGTCGTGCGGCCTTTGGAAGAAGATGAAGTGAACGCTATTATGAAAAATGCGCGCGAATATACCCAGGCCATTCGTATTTATAAAGACCATTGCGAAGAGATTTAATATGAAAAAAGTTGTTTTAATTGAAGATTCCAAAGTGTTAGGTACGGCACTAGTCGGGGCACTTAAAGTGGAAGGCATTGAAGCCCACTGGGCCGAAAACGGCGTGGCAGGCGTTGCCTTGGCCAAACAGTTAAAGCCGGACCTTGTTTTACTGGATTTGATGCTACCGAAACTGAGCGGATTTGAAGTCTGCAAACTGCTAAAGACCGATAACGCTACGTGGCGGATTCCGGTGGTGATTATGTCCACACTGACCGATGAAGAATCCCGCACACGCGCGCAAGAGAGCGGCGCAGATTATTTTATTCCCAAACCGTACGATTTAGCCGCTACCATTGGTGAAATTAAAAAATATTTAAAATAACAGGAGCCTGTATGTCCGCTACCAAAAAAACAAAATTAGATGTGACCGTGTTGGAAGATTTATTGGAACAAAACCGTCCTTCCGAAGTGCTTGCTAAATTGGAAAAAGTCCGCACAAAGGATGCGCAAGGTTGGTTTTTAATGGCGGAGGCTCAACGGCAGTTGGGCTCTTTTGAAGGGGCTCTTAAAAGTTATGCGCGCGGGTTGCAAATAGCTGATACCGCTGAAACGCGCATGGATATTTTGTTGGCCATGGCGGCGTGTTACCGCACACTGGGCCATTCGGCTGCGGCTTACGAACTGGCGGACGAAACTTTGGAAATGGCGCGGGAACTGGAGTATGATGAATATATTGTGCGTGCTATGCAAGAAATGGGCATGGCGCTGCGGGCCTGGGGACGGTTGGAAGAAGCGTTGGAAGTATTAGATGCTGTTCTTTCCGCCTACACGCAGCAAAACGATTTAGCCGGTATGAGTTTTATCCATTGGGCCAAGGGGGGAATTTTCCGCCTGCAAGGCGAGTTTGAGGAAGGTATCGCCCAATTTAAAAAAGCAATTACCCTTGCCAAAAAAGCTGGGGATGATATTAGCTTAGCTTACGGATATTGCGGATTAGCCGGTATTAGCCGCATCTGCGGGAAAATTGATGCTTGTGTGAAAAACTATAAACTCGCAGAAAAGATTTTCAAAAAAAGTGAAGACCTTTTTGGCAAAGCCTACACGAATTGCGGCATGGCTAACGGGCTGCGCCAACAGGGAAAATACGACGAAGCCCTGCGCCATTACAACGTGGCAGATAAATTATATTCTTCCATCCACGATACGGTAGATTTAGGGTTTGTAAAGTGGGGCCGGGCCGATATTTTAAAACGCAAAAACAAAATGACGGCCGCTTTAAAAGATTTGGAAGAAGCAAAAGTTCTTTTTGATAATTCCGATGAAAAACGCGGGCAGATCTTAACCAAATTGTCACTTTCCCAAGTGTTTTATGCACTAGGCCGTACGGAAGAGGCGGAAACGTTTTACGAAGAGGGCGTTAAACAGGCTAAAGCCGAAGGCTTGCACACCTATTTAGAAAGTTATACCTAATTTACCAAATTGGTAATAGTTCGTTCGAGCCAAGGTAGAAACCACCAGGAAAACACAATTGAGAACGCCACCACGGCGGCAAAAACCAGCCATTCGCGGACCGTGATGGGTTTGGTGAGAGCTTCCGAAGTTTCCGGATTGGTAAATTCTTCAATATCTTGTTTTAATTGCAGTGCGGCAGCGTGGCCCGGTTGGTGCTGCAAAATATAGTCCACGTCTGCTAAAGCGTGTTCTGTGTCGTTAAAATGCGTCCAGTACAGGCTGGCGCGCAGTTCGTAAGCATCCCAAAAATCCGGTTGTAATTCAATAACTTTGTTGATGTGTTGCAAAGCTTCGTTGGATACGGTTAAATTGCCGTCCCCTTCTGTAAATCTATCTCGTGCCAGTTCAAAATGAGCTTGGACGTGGTTTGGGTTTAATTCCACGGCTTTGGCAAAGTAAGCCGGATCGTAGGTTTTTAAGCCTAGCAGATAATAAACATCTGCGTTGGTGGTGCCGAGTTTTACTTGTTCTTCCAATTCTTTTTGGGAAAATTCTTGCATACGTAAAGTATAACTGTTTTACATAAAAAGAGCAATTAGGTTCGGTATCATTGGTTTCTAAAATCTCTCTTGATTTTGTACCTCTTTTTTATTAAACTTTCCATAAGGCGTATTTTGGATTTAAGGAGGCTTCCTATGAAGCGGATTTTAGGTGTTATAGCGGCGGTTTTGTTTATTTCAACCGTTGCTCAAGCAGAGGATATGAGTTTCGTGACGGTGTTGTCTTCGCCGTTAGGGTCGTTTTCTAACTTAGAAACAGCAAACCGGGCCACGGCCGGGAATGTCACTTTCGCTACACGCGGTAGTGGGGCTATTAACTTTTATGGTGGGAAATTATCAGCGGCCGTTACTCCGTTACAAATAAATTTAACGGACAATGTTTCCTTGCGTGGTAATAATATTACCAACATGAAAGTAACCAATTTGGAATTGGCCGACAAAGGGACCTTGAAAGGGTACCGGCTGATTGCGAATACCGTAACGTTGGATGCTGAGGCTTCTGGCGTGGTACACGTGGAAGAAAGCGAACGTACGCTTTACAATCAAAATGCTACGGTAAAAGTAGGTAAGGCGGACAGTATGTGTGTAAACTGTGGGAATTCCATTAGTGGGGATTCCATTATAGGTGTAGCATTTGATACAGCTTGGACCGAACCGCCAGTGGCCCGATTAGAGTGGAGTAATTTCTTCCAAAAAAATCCGGAGACGGGTGCTACTAATTTAACGTATATAAAGCAATATTTATTGACCACGAGCCATTCCACAGAGACAAGTGGTGATGAAGGAGGGGAGGATCCGACTGATCCTACAAATACTACAACTTCTTGCAGTAAAATTACTACTTCGAACTGGGAAGATTGCTGTTCTTCCAACACTTCTTGTCATTCCGGATGTTATAGATCGTGCGGGGGAAATGCTGGGTCTTCCACTACTACTCAGTGTCAATGGAAGTCTATAAGTGTATCAACGGGAATGTGTGACGTTACTAATTCTGGCTACGGGGTGACCAATGGTGCCACCTGTCCATCTAACCAATCGGGGAACGTTATATGTAATAGCGCACACAATAGGGCGTGGCAATGTTCATGTGGCTTGACTAATCCTGCCGGTTCTCCCATATATTATTGTGCTAGTGTTGATACTTGCAGAACAGGTTGCCGGGGATACGCTCCATCGGATATACCAATTTCTTGCCAAATGTCCCCAACCAACCAATTAGGTTTCTAAATAGTAAAACACCCCGGAGAATTATCTCCGGGGTGTTTTTATGATGTAATGTGCTACTTAGTTTATTTCTTTAATTTCTACGTCAAAGTGGAGTTCTTTGCCGGCTAAGGGGTGGTTGAAATCAAGCACCACTTCTTTATCGGTAATTTCTTTTACAATCGCGCGGAAGGTGTGCCCGGCATTGCTGGCACCCACCATATCGCCCACTTTTAAGTTTTCGGCACCGCCGATAGCTTCTTTTGGTACGCGGCGGATGGCTTCATCCAACACTTTGCCGTATCCTTCTTCCGGGGATACTTTGACGGATTTTTTATCGCCCACTTTCATTCCAAGCAGTTCTTTTTCAAGCCCCGGGATAATATGCCCGGCTCCGTGTGTGTATTCCAGCGGGCCGCGGCCGGCAGAAGTATCGGCTACTTTGCCATCTACTGTCAGCGTGTAATCAAATTTTACTTTGGAACCTTCTTTAATCATGCTTTTCTCCTTAGTGCCCGCAGATACGGGATAGTATATTGTAACAGTTTTTGGACGTTTTGTTACTCGTTACCGAAAATCGTGTTGAGTTGGCGGTTGACGCGGTAAAAGGTAGCGCATTTAGGCATATCTTTTAAGCGTTTGGCACCGATATACGTCATACAACTGCGAATACCGCCCAAAATGGTCAGTAACGTAGGCTCTAACGGCCCGCGGAACGGGATTTCTACCACTTTGCCTTCGCTGGCACGGTATTTTTTCATACCGCCATAGTGCTTAGATTGGGCATATTCCGAACTCATACCGTAGAATTTCTTGTATAATTTTTCTTCGGTTTTTAACGTGCAATCTTGGCCTTCTAACTCAGTGGTTTGAAGCTTTTTGGCTACCAATTCGCCGCCACTTTCTTCGTGCCCGGCCAGCATGCCGCCTAACATTACAAAATCGGCTCCGGCACAGAAGCTCTTGCAGATATCGCCCGGAACGGTACAACCGCCGTCCGCACAAATCATCCCACCCACGCCGTGAGCGGCGTCCGCACATTCAATTACGGTGGAAAATTGCGGTCGGCCCACACCGGTTAGTTTGCGGGTAGTGCATACGGAACCCGGGCCAATGCCTACTTTAATGATATCGGCACCGTTTAAAATTAAGTCTTCACACATATCGCCCGTTACCACATTACCGGCTAAAATAAGGGCGGTGGGCCAATCTTTACGAATTTTGCGTACATAATTAATTAAATAGGAAGAATAGCCGTTGGCAACGTCTACGCAGATGTTATTAATTAGGCCGCTTTTCATTACTTGGGTTAATTTTTCGTAATCTGCATCCGATACGCCGGAACTGACGAATAATAAATCATTATTACCGAATTCTTGGGCATTTTTCTTCAAAAACGAGAGTAATTCTTCGGCGCTGTAATGTTTATGCAGGGCACTTAATAAATGTTGTTTTTGCATTTCGCGGGCGACTTCAAAGGTGCCGGTGGTGGCCATGTTGGCGGCAATAATTCCCGTAGCACTAATAGGCCGCGAACACCACTTAAATTTGTACTCGCGCAGCACTTGCACTTCGGAGCGGGAGGCTAACGTGGAGCGTTTGGGGCGCAGGAGTATGTCGCAATAGTCCAATTGAATATCATCATAAATTCTCATAATTTTTTCTCCCAAGTTGGTCTTGGCCTGCATAGTGGCCGGAGTATATCATACAAAATTTGGTGTTACTCTGGGGAAAAAAGCCTTTTACAGTGCAATTTTTTTTAGCTATAATTTGAATAGTACGGACAGGAGGGCATAGTACATGAAAAGAGGTTTTACATTAATTGAATTATTGGCTGTTACTTTAATTATCGGTATTTTAACAGCGGTGGCTGTGCCGCAATACCGCCGCAGTGTGGAACGCACCCGCGTGGCGGAAGCCTTGCAGATGTTGCCGGCTATTTATGATTCCCGGGAACGGCTAATGACGGAATTGGATATTAAATTTTCGGATCAATATCTGGAAGATAATGTGTATTTTGGAAAATTGGATTTACAAATGAAGGGTACTTCTACCAAGTGGGCAACCCGGTGGCAAACGCCTACTTTCGTGTATAATATGTTTGATACGGTTCCCGGTTATGAAGGACGAGAAAAAGAGGCTGTTTCAGCCCGGATGATAAGAGGTCCCTACGCCCAAACAGAACTTTTTTACGACGGGAATATGATTACTTGTGTGCCCGCTCCGGGAACGCAAGCATGTGAGTATCTCAATTTATCTACTCCGCGCGTTTCGTAAAAGTGGGGGACAATAACTATGAAAAAACAATTGGGTTTTACATTGGTGGAATTGTTGGCCGTAGTGATGATTATCGGTATATTAACGGCCGTAGGCGTGCCACAATACCGCAAAACAATTACCCGCTCCCATGCGTCGGAAGCAGAGGCTATGCTGCGGGTGCTCTATGATTCCAGCGAACGTCTTGCCGGTGAATTTGGGGCGCGTTCTTATGCTAAATTAATAGATTCTAAAGGCGAAAATGATTACTCATTTGCCCGGTTAGATATTATGGACACTGCCAAATTGCCGGCCGGGTGTTCCATTAGTAATAAAACGGTATTGACTTGTGATCGGTTTAAATATAAGTTGAATGAAAACGGCTTTGTGGCTGCCAAAAAATTAAATAAACCGTATCAAAATACGTATATATTGTTGGACCGTAACACGTTGGAATTATATTGCCAACCGCCGACGAACGATACCGAAGGGGTGGCGTGTGATGTGTTTGGTTTAGATGCAAAAGATGCCAGCGTTAATTTTTAGGCAGGAGTGTTTATGAACAAAGGTTTTACATTGGTAGAAATTTTGGTTGCCGTAATGATTTTGGCCGTTTTGGTGACGATGGCTTTCCCGTTGTATGAACAGGCTATTGAGAAGTCCCGCATTTCCGACGTGCGTACTACGTTAAAGAAATTGCACGAATCCAAGATGCGCATTTTAGATTCTTTAGATAAACAAACCTATTCGACCGATACGTTTGGCTTTGAGAATTTAGATTTTTCGCTTCCTTGCTCGGAAGGTACCAAAATGAACGAGGATGGAACGCACGTTATTTCGTGCAGTACGAAAGATTTTACATATTTTATCAACCCGGTAGGAGAAGCCAACGCCGTCTGTGCGGTACGACGGACTGGGGACTACAAGGGGGCCAATTTTCTGTACTTAGGAGATTTGGAAACCAACGCCAGCAAAAAATTTAAATGTAACAACGGTTCCAAATGGGGAAGTTGCGAGGCGTATGGGTTGTCTAATACAGACGTAGATAAGGCGTGGTGCTCGTTATAAAAATTAATATTTAAAAAGCGGCCTGTTTAAGGCCGCTTTTTTTTTCTCTTCATGATTAAATTTTGCTGTTGGGGGGGACGTCGGCAGTGATCCACTTATTGGCCCCAATGATGCTTCCTTTGCCGATTGTAATATTACCGAGCACAGTGGTTTCCGCGTAGATAATCACGTTATCTTCTATATTGGGGTGGCGCTTAATGCCTTTGACGGGGTTTCCGTGTTCGTCTAACGGAAAACTTTTGGCTCCCAACGTAACGCCTTGATACAATTTTACATTTGCTCCAATGACGCACGTTTCGCCAATGACAGTACCGGTGCCGTGGTCAATAAAAAACGACGGGCCAATCTGGGCACCCGGATGAATATCAATTCCCGTTTTGCTGTGCGCGTATTCCGTCACAATGCGCGGAATCAACCGTACACCGCGGACATGTAAAAAATGTGCCATGCGCTGAAAAGTAATGGCCAAAATGCCGGGGTAGCAGAGCAGCGGCTCCACGGGGTTTACAGCGGCCGGATCTCCTTCGTAAGCGGCGGTAACGTCGCTAAGCACTAATCGTTGGATAGCCGGCAACTGTTTAAAGAAATCTTCCGTAATCTGGTGTGCTTTGGTTGTGCACGCGTCGCAATCTGCTTGTTGGGTGCATAAAAAGCAAAGCGAATTTTTAATTTGTTTTTCTAAACGCAGAGAGAGTGCATGTAAATCTTGTGCGGTTGCGTGAGGTTTATCTACCAGCGCATACTGAAACAGCCAATCCTTGAGTTGTTCAAAAATATCAATGGTATCGGTGGCCGACGGAATAAAGCGGGCCTTTGTATAAAAATTTTTATCAAAGGTACTTTTTAATTCCTGGGTCAGTTGCGTGAAAATATCGTCCATGGTGCGTCCTTACATCTTAAAATCTTCACCCAAATATAGGCGGCGGGCATTGGTATCGTTTAGTAATGTGTTTTGGTCGCCTTCTACCAAAATTTTCCCGTCGTAGATTAGATAGGCGCGTTCGGTCAGTGGCAAGGTTTCGCGCACGTTGTGGTCGGTGATGAGCACGCCGATGCCTTTATCTTTCAATTTAAAAATCATTTGGCGCAAATCGGCCACGGTGATAGGGTCAATCCCCACGAAAGGTTCGTCTAGCAGAATAATTTGCGGGTTGCTAATCATGCAGCGGGCAATTTCCATACGGCGTTTTTCACCACCGGAAAGAGTCCATGCTTTTTGTTTGGCTAATTTGGTAAGGCCAAATTCATTTAATAGTTCATCTACGCGGCGTTTTTGAGCGGGTTTATCATTGGAAATACGTTCCAACACGGCCAGTAAATTTTCTTCCACGGTAAGGCCTTTAAAAATGGTAGGTTCCTGTGCTAAATAACCCAGACCGTGCCGCGCCCGTTCAAACATGGGTAGCGAAGTTACGTCGTTGTCATCAATAAATACGCGGCCTTGCGTGGGGCGGATAAAACCTACCATCATGTAAAACGAAGTTGTTTTTCCCGCGCCGTTTGGCCCCAATAACCCTACAATTTCACCGGAGTGAACATGAATATCCACTCCCTTTACGACCATACGGTCTTTATATACTTTAATAATTTGTTCGCTGCGCAGTTGCATATAATATCCTTAAAATTTGGTATTTAGATCTGATTCGTTTAACTCCGGCGATACCAACCAACCCTGTACTTTCCCGTCTAATACAACTTGTTTTCCTTCGTTATCGCTTTGTGCCTTATCGGCTATTATAGCAAAAGTACCTTGTTCTGTGGTCCCGTGCACGAGTGGCCGCGACCCATACGCATACGATTGATTGTGCGCTCCGTCGTAAATAATGGTTTCGGCTTCCAACGTGCGCAGTCCGTCGGTTAGTGTAGCATTTCCTTCTAAAATAGCATAATCTTCCAGTTGTTTAAACGTGGCTTTTTGGGCGGTAAAAACTTGGAGGCCTTCCGGTGTGGGACGTTCTACGCGGACGTCTTTTTCTAAAGTAAAAATTTTCTGTTCCAAATCAAAGGTGGCTTTCCGGGCCGTGGCAGTAACGGTTTGTTTTTTCTCGTCGCTATAAATTAATTTAACCAAATGATTTTTATTGGCGGTTAAATTACCTTGCTGTGTTTTATAATTAACGGCGGCTTTGTCGGAATATGCTTCGTAGAAAGAACCGTCCAGTTCATTTTTGCGCAGGTATACATTTCCGCGGGCGGAGAAACGGTTAAGAGCCCGCTCGGACAGTGCATAATCCGCCTGAAAAACATAGATACTGTTATCGTAGGAAACATTTCCTTTAAATTCTTCTTTTTGTTCGTTTTTGTAAATGACCCAGCTTTCACTTTGCACGAGTCCTCCCAAGACGGGGGGAATTTCGGACGCTTTGAGTTTTTTATCTTTTAAGGAGTTTTTGGCAGCGCTTAGTTTGCGCGGAGCGGATGGAGTTGCGAGTTCCGGCCCTTCTTTTTTGATCGTGCGGCAACCGGCTGCAAAATGAGCCGTCAGCAAACAAAGCAGAAGAAGGATTAAATTCTTTTTCATTTGCGGCGTAACTCCCGGGCGTCTGTGGGTAGACGCGTGGAATGATTTTTCATTTCAATTTTGGTTAGTTTGGAATCGGTTTCAATACCGCCGCGCGCAACCGATTTGGCATTTTGGCGCGTAATCGTTGTTTTATGGTCGGACCATACACGGTTTTTATCAATGTCATAAAAAAATCTGTCCGTTACTAAATGTGCGTCTTCCGTCAGCGCATCAATGCGAGCGTTTCCTTCAATAGATACGAGCCGCTTTTGGTAGTCAAAAGTGCCAATGTCTCCGCTGATGCGGGCAGAATCGGCATTGTTTTGTTTGAGTAGTAACACCGGGTTTTTAAGCGTAGCGGATTGCAACGCCCCAAAGTCAACGGCTTCGGCGGTAAGTATCCACTGTTGTTGGCTGGCTTTGGATTCAAAAATAGTAACCTGGTTGGCCAGTTGCATATCGGCATTATCTTCCGGTGAGAATTTTTCTTTTCCGCCGCAAGCCGCCAATAAAATAAAAATAGGTACTAAACGCAATAATCTCATTTTTTGTCCAGTAATGCTAAAAATTCAATTAAATCTTTTTCGTCAATAATGCCCACCACTTTCCCGCTTTTATTAAGCACGGGCAAGTTATCCACGTGCGTGGTATGAATTTTTTTAGCGGCTTCAATAGCGGGCATAGTGTCTAATAAGTGATACGGATTTTTGGTCATTACCTGAGCGATGTTTTTATTTAAAACGTCCGTTCCTGTTTGAAGTAAGCGGCGCAAATCACCGTCAGTAAAATACCCGGCTAAGCGGCCTTTTTTATCTACTACACTCGTGGCCCCGACGCCGCCGGTTTCCGTCATAACAAACAGCGCATCCTTGACGGTTGCCGTTAGCGGCACGGTGGGGTTGTTTTTGCCGGTATGCATGAGATCTTTAACTTGCTGGGTAAGAAGTTTACCTAAAGAACCGCCCGGGTGGAAGGAGGCGAAGTCGCGCTTTTCAAAATGTTTTACTTTCATTAAACAAAGCGCCAGCGCATCACCCACGGCCAGCGTAGCGGTTGTAGAAGCGGTGGGAGCTAAGTTGTACGGGCAGGCTTCGCGTTCAATGTAAATCGGAATGTGAATATCAGACATCAAGGCCAGTTTGGAAGCAGCATGCCCCGTCATAGAAATAATGGTTAATTTACGGCGTTCCAGCGAGGGTAAAATGCGGGTAAGTTCTTCGGTTTGCCCGGAAAAAGAAAGAGCCAAAATCACGTCGCCGGCGGTAATCATACCTAAATCGCCGTGCAGGGCTTCTACGGGGTGTACAAAGAAAGCGGGAGTGCCGGTGGAAGCAAGGGTAGCGGCAATTTTACGGCCGATAAGGCCGCTTTTTCCAATGCCCAGCACCACCACGCGCCCTTTGCTTTTGGCAATTACATTAACGGCACGTAAAAAATTTTCGTCAATGCTTTTGCGGGTGAGTTCTAATGCTTTATGTTCTACATCTAATACATTGCGGGCAATTTTTTTAATAGCGGCAATTGAAATTTTTTCGTTCATAAAGATTCCTGTTGCGAGTTCGTCCACGGCATAGCGGCCGGGGCGGGATGATGTGGCTGGTACGGAGCCGGTAAACGGGCGGCTACGTACGAGAAAATCCCAAATCCGATAAGACAACCCACCAGCACGATTCCAAAAACGGTAACGTGCCATTTAAAAGAAGGTTGCCAGCGGGGAGTTTGGTTCATAACTATTTAAATTTTTTAACTACCTGGTCAATTTGGCACAACTCGCGTGTCATTTTTGTAACAAGCGGGAAGTCAAGCGAGTTCGGACCGTCGGATAATGCTTCATCCGGACGGGGGTGCGCTTCAAAAAATACGCCCGCAATCCCAAGTGCCGTAGCGGCTTTGGCCAGCACGGGGGCTAACTGCCGGTTTCCGCCGGTGCGAGTACCTAAAGCGCCCGGTTTTTGCACGGAGTGTGTAGCATCAAAAATCACCGGATAGCCAAACTGTTTCATTACTTCCAACGAACGCATATCTACGACTAAATCGCCGTAGCCAAAACTGGCTCCGCGTTCGGTTAGCAAAATGGAATGGTTGCCGCGGGATTCAATTTTTTTGATAATTTGTTCCATGGCTTGCGGCGCTAAAAATTGGCCTTTTTTTACGTTGACAGCTTTACCGGTGTCCGCGCATGCCAACACCAAATCGGTTTGGCGGCACAGAAACGCCGGGATTTGTAATATATCGGCCACTTCAGCGGCTTCTTCGGCTTGCCACGGTTCATGTACATCTACCACCACCGGAAGGCCCGTTAATGCTTTGGCTTTAGCCAAAATAGCCAATCCCTTGGATAACCCCGGCCCGCGGTAAGCATCCACCGAAGTACGGTTGGCCTTATCAAACGAGGCTTTTAAAATGAAAGGGTGCTTTGTTTTGGCGATAATCGTTTTTAATTTTTTAGCGGTGTCTAAGTAGTGTTTTTCACTTTCAATGACACAGGTGCCTGCCATAAATACAAGCGGCAGGGTATTAGAAATTTTCAGTTCGCCTACTTTAATAGTTTTTTGCATATACCTTATGATAGCAAATTTTCGGCTAATTCTATAGTAATCTATGCAGAAAAATACTTGTTTTTTTCAGTGGATAATTGATACCATACCTAAAAGGAGGAGTTATGAAAACGGGTTTTACACTTATTGAATTGTTAGTAGTTGTGTTGATTATTGGTATCTTAACCGCTATTGCCATTCCGCAGTATGAAATAGCGGTGGAAAAAAGTCGTGCGGCAGAAGCGTTTACAACGGGGAAAACGATTTTAGATTCTATGAACCGCGCGTTTACCGAACGTCCGGGAGAGTTACCCAACGGCCCCGAAGGTTTGGACGTAAAACTTAGCGGGGGAACGTGGAATGATCGGGGAGTTTATACGACGGAGTTTTTTACGTATGATATTTCTTCCGGAAAAGCCGTAAAAATTACACGTAACTTGGCCGGAAACGACGGATACGAAATTATGCTTTACAATGCGTATGACCCTTCGAAAGATGGCTCGCGTACTTGCAAAGGGAAAGCAAGTAGCGGGCAAAATTTATGCAAAACCTTTCAAGCCTTGGGTTATAAGAAAATTTAATAAAGAAACACGAAAAAAACGGACCTGTTAGCGGGTCCGTTTTTTTTGTGGCTTTATAAATTAGTGCGTGCCGGTACTGCCAAAGCCTCCGTCGGCACGGGTGGTTTCGGATAAGGTATCGGCTTCTTCAAATGAAGGATATAGCGTGGGCATTACAACTAGTTGTGCCACTTTCTGTCCGGCTTCAAACACGAATTCCGTTTCGTTTAAATTATACATGCACACAATTAGTTCTCCGCGGTAGGGAGCATCCACCAAGCCCGCCATGGCTTTAATGCCTTTGCTTTCCACGGAGCTTTTACCCCAAATAATACCGGAGGTGTTTTCCGGCAACTCTACACAAATGCCGGTATGCACGTTGGTAATGGCTCGCGGTGGTAAAACGGTGCGTTCCAACGCAAATAAATCGGCACCGGAATCAGTAGGGTGTGCCCGCAACGGCAGTTTGGCTTGCGGGGATAATTTTTTTACTTTTAAGGGGGTGTTCATAGAGTTACTCCATCAAAGATTCCAGTTGGCGCAACGCGTTCTGGGCAAATGTTTTTTCTTCTTCACTTCCGTTGCTAGCAAGCGCAGAAAGCGGGGCAATCAAACTTTTTAATAAGTGAATATCAAATTGCCGGTCGGAGGTGTAAGTAAAGGCATCCGGCGTATTTAAAACGCCCGCCATGTACGCAGCGGCCCGGGCGGAATTGATACGGACATTTTTGTTAGTATCGGTTAAACCGCTTCTCAAAGATTCCACTGCGTTGCCGGTCATAAAGCCCAGCGCTAACGCATAGGTAGAAGCCGGAACCGATTGATAATTTTTACGAAGGCCCTGGACGGTTTCGTTAAAAGTAAAGTCTCTATTTTTGGCTAAAGCGGTGGCGATGGGGGTGGTGACGTCCGCATTGGTTTCCGATTTGGCCATTTTAAGCAGTTGCTTGGCGGCTTCTTCGTTGTTCAAATCACCTAACCAAGTGGCGGCCGCGGCCCGTATTTGCGGATCTGTATGGGTAGAAGCTTGTTTTAAAAATTTAAGTTGCTGTTTGCTTTCCGCGGCGAGTAAATTCATCGCCCGTTGTGCAAACGCGTTGTCTAAAATGTATAGGCGCACAACTTCGTGCGTGTAGGACAAATTTTTGGGTTGGATAATTGCATACGCGGCGGCAACATAAGCACGTAAAACGGGGTCTTTGCCGGTGAGGGCTTGTTCAAATAATGGGGCAAATTCTTCGTAGGTAGCCCCCATGGCGGTTATGATAACGGCTGCAAAAGTTTGGCGCAACGGGTCTTGCGAGCGGAGTACCAAATTCATTAAAGCCGGTTCTTGTGTGCGGGCGGGGGGAATACGCACTAAACTGGCTCCCGCCGCAAAGACGGTGTTCGGATCTTTAGCCGTACGGAATAATTGCAGAACCTGTTGGGTTTGGGCAGGCGTACGTTGTTTTTGTTGTAATAAAGGCAAGGCTTGCTCAAGCGATTGCCCGGCTTGTAAAGGTAAGGCGGCAAAAGAGCACGTTAAAATAATAGGTAAAAAATATTTGTTCATAGAAAACCTCTTTTTCATTATAACATTATTGAACGTTCTTTCCTGGCAAAAAAATCCGCTTCCCCGTAGAGAAAGCGGATTTACGGAAAATCAATTATTTCAGCGCGAGGCTAGGGCTTCGGAAATACGTTCCGCGTGAACAGTATGTTTTTTATCATCGGAATAAATGTGTACCTGTTCGTTATCTTTTAAAACAACGATTTTTTTATTTCCAAGTGCCAGCAAAAAATGTAAATTTGTTTTGTTTTTCATAATATAATTTCCTTGAGTGGTTTCTTATCTTTACTTTAGCTGTTTTAAATGTGAAAAACAAGGGCCTTTGGGCCTAGATTTTTAGTGGGACGGGCCTAGGGATATATGCTACAATAAAGCGTATGAAAAAATATCTTTTTACCTTTTTACTGGCGATTTGTACGCCGTTTGTATATGGAATAGAGACAGACCAGTCTCTATTACTCATTAATCCCGGACGGGAAACGTATATTAATTACCCTTCCCAGATTTTAAAAAGCCGCTTTAATGTAACGGTTTTTCTGCCGGAGAAATATGTGCCGCTAAAAAAACAGTATCCGGTGATTTTATGGTTAGGTGCCGAGCCCAAACAAGCCCCAAAGGCCAAAGAATTACAGGAACGCTATCCGGCGGTAATTGTAGGAATTAATTGGAAGGAAGCGGATTATAACGATCCGGAACAACTAGTTGCGTTTATTACCCGCGAATTGGTGCCGTACATTGATACCAACTATTTTACGTTTGCCGAGCCGGAAAAACGCTTGCTGGTGGCCGAAGGGGAACAAGCCAGCCGATTAGTGCTGGCGTTACTCAAAAAGCCGTATTTTGCCAATGCAGCGGCCATAACGGCACTTTCCGAGCCCGAAGTCTATAAAGATATCCCGGGCGCGGTGCGTTTATATATTCGCGGCGAACAGGCCGGTTTATCCGTGGCCCAAAAATCGTTGGAAACGGCTCAAAAAACGTACGGAACAGATTTTGTATTGCATTACAACCGGGAATCTGATGGTTGGTGGGAAATCTCTCGCCCGGATTACCTATGGGCTCCCCGGGAGCAAGTTCAATTAAAACGGTTGGATGCTGAGTTGGACGCCAAGTATTTAGTATTGACGGAAAACAAAGCTGCACACTTGCGGATATGGGCCGTGCTGGAAAACCAACAATTTTTTGATTATATTCCGGGGCAGGTGCGGATGAGCCCGCCCTATTTGACCTGGGATGAAACCACCGGTTCTTTACGCCCCATAGCGGGAGCCACCAAAGGGACTGTCCGGTTGGGGGCTGTTGTGGATAAACCCGGTTTTTCAGCCAAAATTAAGTTAAAAAATCCTTAAAAAAAGGGTATTTTTAACAAAATAGGGGTAGGTTGTCAACAATTTTCCGTGGGCCCCGGAGGGACGGGGAAATTTTAGAAAAAATCTTTTATTACCGACGGAGCCCCCAAGAAATCAAAAAAGTTTTTATTGCGGAAATGGCAAATTATCCACAAGAAAAAAGAGTTATCCACAGCTTAATCCGGCAAAAAGAGTTTTTTAAAATAGTTTTACAGTTTTGTTTTAGTATATTGTAGAGCAAAAAGGGAGTTATCCACAGCTTTTCCACAGTATGTGGATAATGTAAGGAAGAAAAACTTTACAGGAGTAGGTTTGCTTTTGCTATAATTTTGACAGGAGGGTTATACATGGCTCAAAAAACCTTTTTATTATTGATTACTTTGGCCGCATTGGCCGTAGGATGCTCCTCTTCGCAGGAAGTGGATGATTTCCCGCGTAAATCCGTACAAGATCCCATTGTGGAGCAACAAGCCTACAAAAATGCCAAATTGGCCAGCCAAACGCCTGCGCAGATGTCCAAATCGTTAAAAGTGCCGGCCATTACATACGAATTTGACTCTGTTCGTCCGCCGGATGAAGCGTATGACGTGTTAGACAAAATTGTTACTGTGATGACGGATAACCCTAACTTACACTTAATTGTGGAAGGGCATGCAGATGTGCTCGGTTCGGATGAATACAACTATTGGTTGGCCGGAGCTCGGGCCGCGGCGATGAAGTCGTATTTAGTAAGCCGCGGAATCAATGCGGAGCGTATCCGTATTCACTCCCACGGCAAAGACCGCCCCATCACGCTGGATAATTCCTCCGAGGGCCGCCGGACAAACCGCCGGGTAGAATTTACGTTTACCACCCGCAAATGGCAAGCCATTTATTAAGATTGTAGTAATAAAAAAAGGTCGCGCTTTTGTGTTGGCGCGACCTTTCCTTTTTCTGTGAATAGAAAAAGTATTTCAAAAAGATT
Organism: uncultured Elusimicrobium sp.; assembly: GCA_902794125.1. GTDB lineage: Bacteria > Elusimicrobiota > Elusimicrobia > Elusimicrobiales > Elusimicrobiaceae > Avelusimicrobium. Next base: position 81,565 of record CADBFX010000001.1, read on the forward strand.
TTTATATGTTCTTTTTCCAGCCGAGGAAAAAGAACCAAAAAGTCTCTCCGGCGGTGGAACCCACCCGCCACCAATACTCGGCCTGCTTGTAAACTCGCTAAAGCTCAAACATACAAGCAGGACCACCCCTCGCATTACGGCGTGTGGACGACGTTCCAATGCCGGAACAAAACAACCAAATAAGGAAAAAACATCTTTATTGTAGTTATGCGGCCCATTAAGCGCTTATAAACGCGGGGTATTGCGTATCCAACGGGCGGACATGTTCGCAGGCGGTGTACGCGCCCAGTTGTCCGCCCGGAAGAAATACCCCTGCGTTTATGCTTACCGGGCCGCGAGGTTTTGGGTACTTTTGTCGGCACAAAAGTACCGAAGGAGAAGGGCTTGTAATCGTTTTTTTTTTTTGATAAATTCTACATATACGTAAAATTTGTCAAAACACGAGAAAAACGATGAAAAACACAAATAAACGAGGTTTTACGCTTGTAGAAATGTTGGTAGTGGTAATCATTATTGGTATATTAGCTTCTATTGCGCTCCCCGCGTATCAAAAATCGGTAGAGCAAAGCCGGGCGGCTCAAATTTGGCCTTTATTAAAATCAATGGCTAACGCGGCACAGGTGTACTCTATGTCGCGCGGAAATTTTCCGACGACGTTTGATTCTTTGTCTGTATTGCCGCCTTCATGGTCCGGTACGGAAAAATTTTCCACGTGGTCATATATTACTGATACTCGTTCTGACGGGGAATGGTCGTTGCAAATGTATCCTAATTCCGGATACGGAAATTTGGTCATTTATGCGGGGCGTTTAAAAGGTAAATATAAGGGCGCCGGTTTTCGGATACAAATTAAAAAAGGGACCTCCCCTCTTACTGATGAAATGGTTATTACGTGTGTGGAAAGGGAGAATGGCGGTCTGAAGTTTGAAGAGCCGGCTGGGGCCTACTGCGTGGATATTTTTGATGGAAAACCCGCAGATTATAGCGACTCTTTGCGTTATTATTACCTACCTTAAAAAATCTTATTTAAAAAACTCCTTAAATTATTAAGGGGTTTTTTATTCTCCCCAAATTAGTTTAGCGCGTTTATCAAGCGGAGTTACGGTTTGGGCGGACGTGTCCACCCACCACGTGCCGCACGAGAAAGTAGAGGCCTTTAAATGAGCCGTATCCAACCCGGTGCGTGCTTTGGCATTGCACGTAATAGAGCCGTCTTTTTGAACGGTAAAATACCGCTCGCTTACCATAAAAACAGCCCCTTGTTTTTTATACGTTTTGTCCATGTGATAGAAATAGTTGTCTATTTTATTGCCGGCTTTCTGCTGCAAAATGAGTTTGGCTAGTTCATTGCCGGACGAAACTGTATGCACAATAGCCGCCGACGAAGCAGTCGGTTTTGCAGAACTGGTTTTGGCCGTTGTGGTGGAAGACGCGGCGCGGGTTAACGCGGCGGCTTGGGCAACTTTCGCTTGGCGGGCCTGTTCGTTTAGTTCGGCGATCCGGGTGGGATTTTCGTACTCTTTATAAGAAAGTTTGATAAGCCCGCTGGTGGTGATTGCACTTTTGGGCGAAACCGTTACTTTGGACGTGTTAATCCAATTTGCATGCGTCACTTTAAGGGTGATTTTCCCCGGCGAATATTTGCGGGCGCGCCCGGTGGCGGCTAATTGGGTATCAAAATTTTTATTAAAATCCAACACTACTTCTTCTTTATCACTACGCCAGCAGCAAGCGGAAATGCAGGATTCTTTTAAGTCCAATTCCCCGGCGGCTTCTTGCGGCCAAAAGCGCACATTGAAGCGGTAGCAAGAGTCGTATTGTTTGCCATCAAAATCGGTTTTTTTACCGGGGATTTCCAGCCAAGGCTTAGTAGTTGCTACCCCGGAGTTATTCATCGGGGTATAACAGGCGGCCAGTAATAAGAGAAAGATTGCAGAGTAAATAGTTTTTTTCATACACTTTATTATAGTAACTTTTCAAGCAGGGGGAGTATATGCAATTTATTTTATCGTATGTGGAAAAAATTCCGTATATTGCCGATAAGTATAATGTGCTGACTGCACAAATTTTGTCGGTAATTGCGTTTGTAATTATTTTAACGTTGCTGGCTTATATTGCCACGTGGTTCTGTAACAACTGTTTGGGCGCGTTGGTGGCAAAATTGCGCCTCAAAAAATGGTTTGAAGCCATGAAAACCCACCGCTTTTTTACCGCGCTGGGAGTGGTGTTTGCCGCTATGGTGGCAATTCACCTGCATCCTGTTTTCGTAACGGAAAAAATTGATTGGATTGCCACTGTGATGGGCAAAATAACCGGGCTATTTGTTACGATCAGTTTTTCCTGGCTTATTTTTGCGTTTTTAAATACGATTAATCATCTCTACGGCCGGAACCCTAATCTGCCTATTAAAGGCTTGGTGCAGGCTGTAAAAATTGTTGTATTTTTGGGAACAGGGCTTTTGATTCTGTCGTTACTGCTCGGGCGGAAACCAATGTATATTATTACCGGTTTGTCCGCGTTAGCGGCGGTCTTTTCGCTTATATTTAAAGACCCTATTTTAGGGTTTGCCGCCAGTATTCAGCTGACTACCAATAAACTTATTAAAATTGGGGACTGGATTACGGTGGATTCCGCCGGAGCCGACGGAAATATTATAGATATTTCGCTTACCAGCGTGCGCGTGCAGAACTTTGATATGACTATTGTCAGCGTGCCAACGTATGATATGATTTCAAAGCCGTTTAAAAATTGGAGCGGCATGTATGCCGCCAAAGCACGACGTATCCAGCGCAGTATTTTAATTGATGTGGATACCGTAAAATTTATGGATAAAGAAATGCTTGCACGCCTAAAAAAGATACAACTGCTTAAAGATTACTTGGCAGAGAAAGAAACCGAAATTACGGCTTTTAATGCCGAGCGTAACGTGCAGGATAACTTTATAAACGGCCGCCACTTAACGAACCTGGGTACGTTTCGTAAATATGCGGAGTTATACTTGGCTTCCCGCCCTTACGTGGTGAAAAATAATCCGGATTTTACGTTGATGGTACGTCAGTTAAAGCAGGAGTCGCACGGTTTGCCGTTGGAAATTTACTGCTTTTTAAATACAACCGTGTGGACGCAGTACGAAAGTTTGCAAAGTGATATTTTTGACCATTTATTCTCGGTATTGCCGGAATTTGGGCTTTATGCGTATCAGCAACCCAGCGGGCACAATATTGCACAGGGGATTTCTCAGTTACTACAGAAAAAATAAAAAAACGAAGCATAAAAAACCCGCCGGTTGGCGGGTTTTTTTATAAAGTAGTTAAGCGCGGGTAGGGTCAAAATGTTTTTTGTTAACAAACCATTCGCTTTTATCGGTTGTCAGGTTAAGTTGCTCTTCCAATTCCTTGGCGGCGCGGGACATATCGGCATCATCTTTTACGTAAACGGCTTTGCCGTAAGTAAGGGCGGTTTTGCCGAAGGGGAGCGGAACACGCATTTTGTCCCACGAGCCTACCTTAATTTTATGGCTTAGTGCCGTACCTACCGGAATAATCGGAAATCCGGTTTTTTTGGCTAAAAACAAAATGCCGGATTGCACTTTATAAATAGGGCCGCGCGGACCGTCCGGCGTGAGCATGGGGCGGTAGCCTTCGCGAGCGGCTTGCAATAAATGGATTAACGCCCGCGCACCTCCGCGGGATGTGGAGCCGCGTACGGCCAGCATGCCAAATTTAGGCAAGCAACGCGCGATATATTCACCGTCGCTGGATTTGCTAATAAGCGGGGCGATTTTTTGGCCACGGTACGGATATAATAAAAAGAGTTGTTGGTTATGCCAAATGGCGTAAATAAGGCCTTTGCCTTCTTTTTCCATTTGGATGGCTTCATTGGTTTTGAACCAATAGATGCGTGTGGTCCACCCCAAAAACAGGGTGTACCAATAAGCCAGCGTAGAGCCTACGGCATGTTTCCAATCGGTATATTGAGGGGTGGCTTTGGCGGACATATTATTTTTTCCCTTTTTTCCGGGCTTTTTGCCACGGAACTAAAAATACCGCTGTGTATGTAGAGGGGGGTAATCCCTTGCTCTTGGGCAGTTACTTCAATTTTAGAAGCGTTTAATTTTTCCAAAATAACAGGCAATATTTTTATAGCCAACGTATTATCCAGCCGGATGGCTTCGCGCAATAGTTTAGGCGGTGCGGCAACGCCAAAAGGCGGTAAAGCAATAAATTGGGGGTCTAACGTTTCGTATTCTTCTTTTTCGGCTTGCTCGCGGACGAGATCCGTCACAAAGCCAATGGCATTTTTTAAAAATTCCAAAACGATAGTTCCTGCTACAATAGCGCGTGCCTGGTTGACAGTATTGGCCTGTTGTAACCAAGGGTCTATTTTTGTGCCTAACGTTACCACACAGGCCAATGCGCATCTTGGTTAAATTCGTACACCACGCCGGGATCTAACAACGCAAAAGCCTCTAAAATATATTGGGTTACTTCCAATTCGCTACTAAAGCCCGCCTGGCGCAAAAGTCCGCCGCCGCGTAATAGTTTACGCAGAATTTCTTTTTGACGTGGAGCAATTTTAAACCGTTTGATTTTTCGCATTTGTAAACTCTTCGCGTAAAAGCCGCGTGCGGCGTTTGCGTAAAGCGTTTACGGAGCCCTCTTACGAGGGCTCCGTTATACAGATTAGTTCTTTTTGCTTCTGCGGGAGCGTTTGATTTTGGTAACGGTTTTACCTTGCGGTTTAGCCGCTTTTTGTTCTTTTACAATCGCATCCACGTTTTGTTTGGTAGCCGGTTTAAGGGCTTTGGGGTTAGAAGCATCGTTGAGTTGGCCATGGCTCCAGGTATATACGAGCGGAGTCGTTAAGGCAATGGTGCTGTACACCCCGGAAATACAACCGATTAACATGGCAAACGCAAATGAGTTAATCACTTCGCCGCCGAAGAAATACAACACGATTAACGCGAATAATACGGTTAATGTGGTAATAATCGTGCGGGAGAGCGTTTCGTTAATAGAGAGGTTGATCAGTTCCCCAAAACTCATTTTCGGATGTAAGCGGATGTTTTCGCGCATACGGTCAAAAATGACGATGGTATCGTTAATGGAGAACCCGGCTACCGTTAAGAAAGCGGCTACGACCACTAGGTCAATTTCGCGCCCTGTCAGCGAGAAGGCCACCGCCATCAAAAATAAGTCGTGGAACAACGCCACTACACCCGATACACCCCACAAAATGTTGCTAAAGCGGAAGGCAACATAAATGATGATGAATACGAGTGAAAGCGCAATAGCCCCTAGCGCACGTTCCGTCATGCTTTCGCCGACGGCCGGCCCAACGGAGTTGGTTTGTTGCACGGTGTAGGGCACGTTAAGCGTGTTAAGAGCCTGTTCAATGCGCGCTTGCACAACACCGACTTCTTGTTCGGTGCTTTTTTCGCTAATGGAGAAGGCATTGTTCCCGTAGGATTGGATTTCGGAATTGGCCCCGGTAGCGGTTAAGGCTTCGCGCAGTTGAGCCATTTCCATAGGAGCATTGAATTGGACTTGCACCATGGTGCCGCCGGTAAAATCAATCCCCATGTTAAATCCTTTCGTAAAGAAGCAGATTACACCGCCGATTAAAAGCACGGCAAACAGCGTGTAATATACTTTTCTGTATTTGAGGAAATCAATGTGTGTTTTAGGAAGTAAATTCATCATAAGCTGATCTCCTTGGTGTTAGAAGTTAACACTAATTCGTAAATGGCGCGGGTCACAAATACGGCCGTAAACAAGCTGACTAACAGGCCGATAATCAACGTTACCGCGAACCCTTTTACCGGGCCCGTACCAAATTGAAGCAAACACGCACCCACGATAATCGTGGTGATGTTTGAGTCAAAAATGGCGGACCAGGCTTTATCATAACCCAAGGTGATAATTTCATATATGTTTTTGCCGGCTAATTTTTCTTCGCGCATGCGTTCAATAATCAGGACGTTAGCGTCAATAGCCATAGCCAAGGACAAAATCATACCTGCGATACCCGGCAAGGTTAAGGTAGCGTTGAAGTAACTCATAATGGCTACCGTAAACACAAAGTTGAGTAGCAGGGCAATGTCGGAAATAAACCCGGCGGCTTTGTAGTAAATGACCATAAATACCAAGATGATCACAAACGCATAGAACGAAGCCGATAAACCCGATTTAATAGAGTCTTCACCCAATGTCGGGCCGATGGTTTTCTTTTCAATCACGCGTACAGGAGCGGGCAGGGCACCGGCTTTAAGCACGATGGCTAAGCTGCGAGCTTCTTCGGGAGAGAACGTGCCGGAAATACGGCCGTCTTTAGTGATGCGGGCTTGAATGGTGGGGGCCGATTGGACGGTGTTGTCCAAAATAATGGCCAAGGGTTTACCCAAGTTGGATCCGGTTAATTGACCGAATTTTTTGCTGCCTTCCGCGTTAAAGGTAAACGCGACTTCGGGGTAACCGTTTTCGCCCATCATAACGACGCGCGCGGTTTCTAAATCAGCTCCGGTGACGGTGGCTTTGTCCGTAACTAGCGCATAACCGCCGTCTTTACTGCGCATCAGTTGATAGCCGGCGGGAACGAGTTTGGCAATTTCGGGCTGTAAAATGCCGTTGTCATCAAACGGTTTTTCCGTGGCTTCTAACTTTTCAATGGCTTGTTGGGCGACGGACATATCTTTGTGCACAATGCGGAATTCCAACATCGCCGTTTTGCCGATTAATTCTTCGGCGCGTTGCGGGTTGGAAACACCGGGCATTTGCACCATAATCCATTTGTCGCCTTGTTTGGTGATGGACGTTTCGGCTACGCCGTATTGGTCAATGCGGTTGCGGATGATTTCAATGGCGCGGGCCATAGATTCGTTCAGCGGTTCGCTACCGTTTAATTTGGACACGTCCAATTCTAACAACAAACTGGAACCGCCTCTTAAATCCAGCCCCAGGTTGAGCATGTGTTTGGGCCGTTCGCCTAAAGTGTCTAATTTTTCGCGTTCGGCCAGTGGTTTGGAATACCATTTATAATTGGGGTAAATCAGAATAACCGCACCCAGTAAAAGCGCAATAATAAGCCCCCATTTTACAGCTAGTTTGGTTGACATTACTTGGCTCCTCCTTCTTTACTAGCAACATTTTGCAAATCGTTTAGAATTCCTACAACGGCTGTTTTCAGCACAGTCAGTTTTACGTTTTCCGCTACTTTTACTTCCAGCGCGTTATCCTTAAAACCGGCCACCGTGCCGATAATCCCGTTAGCGATAATGACTTGGTCTCCCTTCTGCAAAGCATTCACTTTTGCCAACAGTTCTTGCTCGCGCTTTTTTTGGCTGCGCGCCGGCATGAACATAATGATAAAAGCAAACACCATTAGCAGCAACCAAAAAAACATTCCGCCGCCTTGGGCTGTTTGTTCCATAGGTACGTCCTCCAAATTAAGATTAAAAATACATCTATTATTCTAGCATATTTTCCGTCGCGTGACGAGGGGAAAAATCTAGCGCGGAAAAGTGCTCATTAAATGCAACAGGGGCTGGTCTTCTCTACGGGTGGAATTTAACGCAACTATGTGTTTGTTTTTATCCGTTGTTATGACGGCGTAATCTTCTTTGATATCAAACACGCTGCGTTGGGTTTGGTCGTCAAATAAACTATGCCCAAAGAAGGCGCGCGGCGGCTCTATGTTCAGTAAATCCAGCACGGTAGGCGCAATATCCAACTGCGAAGCCAGCGGATTTTTTGTTAGGGGCTTTTTGATAGGCGTTTTAGTCACAATGATAAAAGGTAAGTTATCAAATTGTTCTTTATCAAATGGTTCAAACAACGCGTTAGTCGGCGTGTTTGAGTAGGACGGATGATCCGGCATAATAAGTACCAAGGTTTTATCATCTAACAGATTTTTTTGTTTTAAGTTTTCCAAAAAGCGGGCGACGTCCTGCCCAAAGCGTGCAAACGCGCGCGGGAGGGTGGGGGTGTCGTAAAATTTGGCATTAATTTCTTGATATTCTTCACCCAAATAATCAAGCCGCCCCAGCGGAACGTGACTATCTACTGTAAGCAAAGTGATAAATGTAGGTTCGTCCTTGTGCTCTTCCAAAAATTCAACAGCGTAGTCAAAAAGTTTGCGGTCCAACAAACCCCACCAATTTAAATATTTTTGATATTCCGGGCGCGTGGCAAAATAAGTTGCACCGATTACTTCTTCAAACCCGGCTTTTTGGAAAAGGATATTTTCATCCATGTAGGTTTCGTTGGCTCCGCGTAAAAATGCCGTGTGAAATCCGTGCTGTTTAAGTGTCCGCACAAACGACGCGGGATAGTCATTTTCATACGCCAATTTTACGTAAGGATGTGAGGTGAAAATAACCGATAAACCATACAGCGTGGAAAGAGTGACGTGCTTTAACGAAGCCGACGGATACGTTTCAAACAGCGTATCAAGCGGTGCACTGGCCGCTTGAGGAATGTTAGGATTAAAATGGTGCAGGTATTTATTGGAAAGCGATTCGCTGGCTATTAAGATTACGCGGTGGTAAGTGTTGCCAACGCCGGTGTTTTTAGCCGAAAATATATTGTATTTTGAAGCTAACTCCTCGGTTTGCGGGGAAAGTTTAAAAGAAGGCGCGGGCGTTTTGATGCTAAATGCGCGAAGTGTATATACCATAGAAGGCGGCGTTAAGTAAGAGGCATAGAACCCGTCAGGTTCGGGTAGTAACTGAAGTGGGTTGGCGTAATAAATAAAGAGAAATCCAACCAAGCAAACAATGGCCTGCTTAAGCGAGGTGGCAGCCGGAACT
>CADBFX010000002.1 GCA_902794125.1 uncultured Elusimicrobium sp.
GCTAATTGTTCGTCCGTTTCAATTTTGGTGCGGCCGGATTGGATTAAATCAAAACCACCCGTATTGCGGTAATCTTTCATAATAGCCGGGGTGATTTCCATAAATTTGTTGTCTACAATACCGCTGGGCCCACCCAAAAATCCAAAGAGTTTATTTTTGGAATTGGCTTTTTTAAGGCCGTCTAATAAACCGGCGATTACGTTGTGCCCGCCCGGGGCTTGCCCGCCGGAAAGCACGACACCCACGCGTACGGCTTTTTTTACTGCGGCAGCATTATTTCCTTTGACAAAGGTCACTTCCGGAAGTCCGTAAGTATTCGGGAAAATCTTTTTGACGGTAGCTTGGTCGGCCACGGATTTAGTAGCTTTACCGAGTTTCGGTTTTACAAAGGCCGGACCTTTCTTTAAGATGTTAGGCAGCACGGGTTGAAATTTACCGCGGGCTGCTTGCAATTCTGAACAAGCGCATTTTTTTGTGGGCATGGAAACCCCTCCTGTGAAGATAAAACTATCTAGAGCGGTTTGAATAGCGGGAAAGTTCTATTTTTTGCGTTTCCACTTTAAAATAGGCAAAAAACCAAATAGATAGTACTTTTTCTTGTGTGGCCAAGCTTCGGTTTTAATAAGAGGGATGCACGCAAATAATGTAATCCAACCAATTCGTGGAGCATTTTCCGGGCAGTCTTTTAACGAGGTCGAATAGGGATATTCTTTATAGGCCACATTTTTGATTTGGACCGTTTTATCCAGCATAATCGGAAGTTGGCGATTAGTTGTGTTGGTGGCATACCAGCGATACTGAACTAGCACATCCGGTAAATTATGGAACATGGTTACACCCATTAGCCGAATCCATAACATATAATCCTCTGACGGAGAATAGACTTCTTCATAATGGATATCGTTTTTGTCTAAAACGGATTTACGTATCATAGCCGCTGTATGCACCACATAGCAACCGTCAAGCAATGCTAGTTTAATAGCATCATTTTCTTGTGGGTGTTGGGTTGTCCACGGATTATCTGGGAAATACGTGATATTCCCGCTGACCACCCCCACTCCCGGGTTTTCATCTAGATAACGTACTTCTTTTTCAAAGCGGTCTGGGGCGCAAATATCGTCGTGGTCTAAAATAGCGAGGTATTCCCCACGGGCGAGTGTCAGTAATTTATTCCGACTGGCGGAAATGCCGATGTTACGCTCATTTTTTTCGTAGCGGATACGTTCATCTTTATAGGACAAAATTTGTTGTTCTAGGGCCTTGTTATCCGGCGAATCATTAAGCAGAATAAACTCAAAATCCGTGTATGTTTGGCCGAGAACGGATTCAATCATTTCCCGCAAATGCTCCGGGTTTGTGTTATAAACGGGCGTTAAAACGGAAATTTTAGGAGTTTTCATACTAGGCTTCCTTATGTTGAAGATGTTTTATAAATTCTACCATAGTTGTTAAATTAGTTGCCGGGTCTATTTTTTCCAAAATTAATCCTTTCTTATAAGCTGCCACACGTTCTCCTGGGGCGCCCAAGCGGTAACAAGCCACCGGTAAGCCCATTGATATGGCCTCGGCCGTTGTGTAGGAAAATGTTTCCGGTACAATAGAGGGAATGAAAATGAGGTCAATTTTTTGAGATTGAATGATAGCGGGTAAATCATTTGGCTTATATTTCCCCAATACTTTTAAGCGTGCCGGCGGATTTTTATAATTGCCGATAACGATTAAGCGCACATCCGATTGTGTAAGGTGCTGGCACAACTCAGCAAGGAGTTTATACCCCTTTGGGACAGAAGAGATATTTCCTAAAATTCCGATATTAATTCCCTTGTGTGGCGGGATTTTTACAACAGGATAATTACGAGATTTGTGCGGAACAACACAAATTTTCGTTTCCAGCACCGGGTACATCCGGCAAAACAATGATTTTACAGAGTCGGAAAAAACAATCATTTCATCTACGGTATTTGTAAAGAAGTCTTGCCAAGAACTACGCCAAGAAGAAATGTCCGTAAATCCGGAACGTAATACAGGGTCAAAAGTAATGGCTTGGCTGCAATAGGCGCACCCTTTAGGATGCGATAAATTGCAAAACTCCCCCTCACAATTTAATAAATTGAAACTAGGGCAAATGGCTTGATAATCATGCCCTCGGTAGGAAACTTTGAGAGAGGGCTGTTGTTGCTTAAGGGACACAACGAGTTTCAGCACGGCTAGTGTATCTTTGTATCCGACTAAATTGTTTACAACGATTTCCGCCAGTTGGGGAAAGGACGGTAATGCTTGCAACGTAAGAAAACATGCGGCGCCCACCTCATTGTTAGGTGTAGAAATAATGAAACAATCGTATTCGGTAAAATATTGTAATCTTACAACAGTATATTTTGATTGTAATTGCTTAAATTGAGCAAATGAATAGTTTTCCGTTCCTCCACCCAAGGAATGGTCCACCCATAATAAAAGAGATTTTTTGCTACATTGGGTGTAAGTGTTTAGGGCTAGTGCCCACTCTTCTACTCTTTTGAAACAATTTTTACAAGAAGTAGGAAGAACTCTGTTGCGGTAAAATAATACCGGCAACGAGCAAAGATAGAGCCGGCGGTAAAAAGGAGTTTTAATTTCTTTATAAAGCGAAAAATTCCCGATCTTTTGTTCGGATATTCCGGCCCCGTGACGTGAAACTTTGGTTTTTTTTAGCATGAGTAAAAAGAAATTATTTTATTTCCCAACTAGTTGCCTTAAATCAAAAATAAATTTTTCCTTGTCTAGTGCAATAAAATGACGATAATAGGAAAAATCATGAATGCGGGTATCATATTCTTGTAAACAATGCTTTAATAAAGATATAACTTCCTGAATATTTAAGTTATTTTGATTAATTTTATAACGAGAAAGTATAGGGACGTCTTCATCATAAGCGGCTGATCCCTTATTGCCCGTTATAACGATATTCCCTTGAATAGCCGCTTCTCTAGGAAAGCGATCCTTCCCTGGGTGGTTCCCGAAATCAATGTAAATTTTAGATTTTTGGCATAAGTTCCGTACTTGAATGGGAGTCATTTTTTCCAAAGGAACAAATGTTAATTCCGGAGCAGCTTCAATTAATTGACGGGTGACGTCATAACCTTTAGCCGGATTGTATAAGATAATGTCTTCGCGATTTTGGGATGTTAAATTGGGGTGTTGTTCAAAAAAATCATCACGCAAATAATCTGCCAAAAATGCTTTTCTTTTTACTCCCTTTTTTTCTAAAAATCTCCATGCGTAATGAGATTGGGCCAAATGCAAAATGTTGTTATCTTTAAAATTCATTTTTTCTTTGGAAAAAATAGAACAGTTGGCCACTCTTATTAGATAGTTATCAACAGAAAGCCACCAAAAAATCTTTTGGATCTTTTTGTAAGCATGTAATAACGAAAGCCATATTTCGGGCACTATTAAAATATTTTCTTGTTTGTCTTCAATTTCAAATACATAGGGGATATTGAAGCATTTAAAACGTTCCCCCACTACGTCTTGATTAGGTTTTATATCACGATAAAACATAATTGCATTTATGCCAAGCTTTCTTAACTCAAATGCCAAGACATGCAATGCTTCTGTACCACCCGTTTGAAAAGAAGCTGGGCAGGCAACGTAAAAAATAGTGTTATCGGATATTTTTAGCATATTTATTTCCTTTTGATTTTTAATAGTGGAATAAAATCAAACAGTTTATAAACTGCCTGATTTCCGTTTTGTTCTTTTGTCATAAAATGTAAAAAGTGGAAAAGATAAATTTTTTCTTTAAATGGATTTTTTCTTGTCGCTACCAATGAGTTGATTTGATTTTCAATCCACCGCAATCGAGCTTCATTTTCATATTGAATATCTGAACAGATAGAGATGGGATAGCTTAGCCCTAAAAATTTTTGGTAGTATTCCTTAATTCTAGGCATCATATCCTTATTTTCTTCTCGATGAGAATTATACAATAAGTGCACCATTAATGCCTTTGGGCAAACTGTGATGTGCGGATGATGTTCCTTGCACCACATATGCATTCTGTGTTCATCTTCGAAAGGGGAAGCATCTTCTACAATATTCCAAAATTCTTTTTTGAATAAAATACAGTTAATAGACATTCTATCTTCTGAGTTAAACTCAAAGTTGTCCCGATTTCCACAGTTTTTTATATATTCTTCTACATTTAAAGTTGTGTTTTCATGTAGCCATCTCGCGATGTAGGGATAACGCATGATAGTTCCTGCGCCTCCGGAATATATCTCATCTTTCGGGATGATAGTTTCTTTTCTAAAGCCAATTCCTTCGAATCCCACTAAATGCTCTCTGGCAATTTCGGTTAAATATTTTTGCTTTAGGTTCATAAAATCTAATATTTTTTCAAAACCGGAATAGTGATTGTTTACCAGGGCGGATACATAGGCCAATTGATTGCCGTACTTTTGGTATGAATCTTCATAGCATTTGAATAAATTTTCCAACCAGTTTTCAGTTACAGGGAAAACATCATCATCTGTTTTACAAATATAATCATATTGGGCTAATTGAGGGCTATTTAATAGTTCTTTAATGGATAAATAGGGTGGTTGGGGTTTTATCCAATCAACCACTTCCACTTGGTTTGGAAACAGATAATGGTAACGCAAGGCGACGCGATATGTTTTTTCCGTATCGTAGGTTCCGCGGCCATTTTGCAAGATGTAATATTTAACCCCGGGTTGGGCAAATTTCATGTGCGCGGCCAAGGAAACTTCTAATGATTCGTAATCAGCATAAGCCAAGATAACGACTGCAATTTTATTTGTATCCATTATTGTATTCTCCTAAATAATTCCAAAGCGCGGGCAATGGCTTTATCCATATCATAATATTTATAATCTCCCAGGCGCCCCAAAAAATAAGTGTTTTTTAATGCATTTGCTTTTTCTAAATAACGACTGTAAAGTTCTTGGTTTTCATCTTTTACAATGGGATAATAACGTTCATTTTTGCCTTCCTCAAACATTTCCGGATATTCAAATGATATGACTGTTTTATCGGACTGGTTATCCAAGAAATACTTATATTCCCCTATCCGTGTAAAATCATAATTGTTTGGATAATTAATAACCGAGTTAGATTGAAAATAAGATTTTTCAAATTCCACAAAATCGAAGCGTAAACTGCGATATGGCAATTTGCCTAATTCGTACCCAAAAAATTCATCGATAGGACCGGTGTAAAACAATCGATCATAGGTAAATTGCTGCTGCTCAAATTTTGTATTCAATTTAACTTGAATGTTGGGATGGGCTAGCATTTTTTTTATAACGTTTGTATATCCTTCCATTGGAATACCTTGATAGCTGTCTTGGAAATAGCGGTTATCCCGGCTAATATAAACGGGCACACGTCCTGTAACAGCGGGATTTAGATCTTCGGGTTTCATTCCCCACTGTTTCAGAGTATAGTGTAAAAAAACTTTTTCATAAATATAATTGGCCAGAAACTCCAAATCTTTATCCCCGGTGCCGCGTAATTTTAAAATCGGTACTTTCACGTTAAAACCAAATTTGGCAATTAATTTTTGTTCCAACTGATCTGCCATTGGTTTTGGAAAAATTTGGTGAATTGAATTTAAATTAAACGGAATGGGAACTTCCTGTCCGTCAATATATCCTTTCACCTGATGCATATAAGGATACCATTTGGTAAATTGAGATATATAGTCCCATACTTCTTTCAGATTGGTATGGAAAATGTGGGTTCCATACTGATGTACACATATCCCATTTTTGTCCCAATAGTCATAGCAATTCCCGCCGATATGGGATTTTACATCAATTATCAGAACTTTCTCGTTTAATTCTGTAGCTATCTTGTGGGCTAATACTGCTCCAGAAAAACCGGCACCAACAATTAAATTTTTAACTTTTGTCATTATTTTCTCTCCAAATACCACTCCACGGTCTTTTTGATACCCGTTTCAAAATTCTCATCGGCCTTCCAACCGAGTTCTGTTTCCAATTTGGTAGCGTCAATCGCGTAGCGGAAACGTGATAAGCGTTTTATAAGATTGGCCGTTGGCGGCGGGTTTTAACTGATCTAATAGCGAGCAAATCGTATCCACAATTTGCAAGTTGTTACGTTCGTTACGCCCGCCGATATTGTACGTTTCCCCCGCCTTCCCTTTTTGCCAGACGAGCGCAATGCCTTTGCAATGGTCCAATACATACAACCAATCGCGCACGTTTTTACCGTCACCGTAAATCGGGATCGGTTGCCCGGCTAAGCATTTGCGGATAATGGTGGGAATTAATTTTTCGTCGTGTTGTTTCGGGCCGTAATTGTTAGAACAATTGCTGGTGGTTACGTTCATTCCATACGTGTGATGATAAGCACGCACGAGTAAATCGCTGGAGGCCTTGCTGGCCGAATAGAAACCCGTTTCGCCTAATGTGCCATATACTTCATCGGTAGAAATGTGGTGAAAACGGCAATTTTCATAACCGGGTTTTACTTGACCGGGAGCACTCATCCAATGGTTGCGGGCTGCTTCCAAAAGTGTAAAGGTGCCTTCAATATTGGTTTTGATAAACGGCAAAGGGCTTTTAATAGAATTATCCACATGCGATTCAGCTGCGAAGTGAAACACGCCGCGGATGTCGTATTTTTTAAATAAATCATTAACTAACGCCGCGTCGCAGATATCGCCTTTTACGAAGGTGTAGCGCGGGTTATGTTCGCACTCTTTTAAATTTGCCAAGTTGCCCGCGTAGGTCAATTTATCTAAATTGACCACATGGTATTGCGGAAATGCTTCCAAAAAATAGGGTACGAAGTTTGCACCGATAAACCCGGCACCGCCGGTCACTAAGATAGTTTCGTTAGACATTCATCTACTCCTTTTGTCCAGTGGGAAAGCGACACATTAAAGGTTTGTTTAATTTTTGATTTGTTTAAAACAGAAAACGCCGGTCGTTTTGCTGGGGTGGGATATTCCCGCGATAAAATCGGCTCTACCCGGCACTTACTGCCTGCGCGGTTTAATGTGTACCAAGCCAAATCATACCACGAACAGACGCCTTCATCCGTGAAATTGTAAATAACCCGGGCCCCCGTCTTGATTTGCGGCAAAATTTGCACAATGGTTTGCGCTAAGTGCGGAGCATAGGTGGGCGTGCCAACCTGGTCACATACAACGCCTAACTTTTCTTTTTCCGCCCCGAGTTTTAACATGGTTTTAACAAAGTTTTTTCCGTAGGGGCTATACAACCACGCGGTGCGTAAAATGACAGCGGTTTGGGCATATTGTAAAACGGCTTGTTCCCCTTCGTATTTAGTTTGACCATATACGCCAAGCGGGTGAGTCGGTGCATTTTCGTCAAGAGGCGTGTTGCTCGTTCCATCAAATACGTAATCGGTAGAAATATGAATAAGCGGGATATGTTTTTTAGCGGCTAATTTAGCCAAATTGGCCGGGCCGGTTACGTTAATTTTACGGGCTAGTTCCGGTTCGCTTTCGGCTTTATCCACGTTGGTATAGGCGGCGCAGTTAATAATAGCGGTTAAAGTGTGCTTTTCGCCAAAGGCAAATACGGCCGATTCGCTGGTAATATCCAGCTCGGCTACATCGGTGCATATGCATTTTTCGGCGGGCAAGATGTCTTGTAAACAGCGGCCCAGTTGCCCGTTAGCGCCCGTAATTAAAAACATGGTTGCTCCTTATAACTTGCCAACGACGGATTATGTCGGTCTTTTTCGGATAATACCGCTTGGGCTAAATCTATTTTCCAATCAATGGCGAGTTCGGGGTCGTCAAAATAAATGGCGCCTTCACTTTCTTTGTTATAAAAATTATCGCATTTATAAGCAAATTTAGCTGTTGGGGTTAAGACGGAAAAACCGTGTGCGAAGCCGCGCGGAATAAAAAATTGTTTTTTGTTTTCCCCCGAAAGTTCCACCCCAAACCAGCGACCAAAGGTAGGGCTATTTTTGCGTAAATCTACGGCTACATCCCACACTGATCCTTCCAATACCCGAACCAATTTGGCTTGGGCAAAAGGCGGCTTTTGAAAGTGTAGTCCGCGTAAGGTGTTTTGGGACGAAAAACTTTCATTATCCTGTACGAAATCCACCGCAATACCTAACGCTTCCAACGTTTTTTTATTATACGACTCGTAGAAATAACCGCGGTTATCTGCAAATACTTTCGGCGTTAGCACCACGAGTCCGTCTATAGGAGCATTAAAAAAATCCATTTTTTTGATCCTCTGGTATGCGTTGCAAGTATTGGCCGTATTCGGTATTTTTCATCTTTTCGGCGCGGGCAGCTAACTGGGAGGCCGTCAGCCAGCCGTTTTTAAAAGCAATGGCTTCTAATGCGGCAATTTTCAAACCTTGGCGGTTTTCCAGTGCTTCAATGAACATGGAAGCTTTAATAAGGTCCGCATGCGTGCCGGTATCCAGCCACGCCATGCCCCGGCCCATGAGTTGCACGGAAAGTTCCCCTTGTTTTAAATACCAATTATTGACGGCGGTAATTTCCAGTTCGCCGCGGGCGGAAGGTTTTATGCTTTTGGCTACTTCCACTACACGGTTATCGTAGAAATAAAGCCCGGTTACGGCCCAATGAGATTTCGGGTTTTTGGGCTTTTCTTCAATAGAAATGGCTTTTTTGTCAGCATTGACTTCTACTACGCCATAAGCGGTGGGGTCTTTTACGTGATAGCCAAAAACCGTGGCACCCGTTTTTTGGGCGGCGGCTGTTTGGACAAGGGCTTTTAAATCCCGCCCGTAAAAGATATTATCGCCCAAGATAAGACACACATTGTCTTTGCCGATAAATTCTTCGCCCAAAATAAAAGCTTGGGCCAACCCTTCGGGTTTGGGTTGTTCTACGTATGAGAGGTGTAAGCCGTATTCGGATCCGTCTCCGAACAGTTTTTTGTATAGCGGTAAATCAACCGGGGTAGAAATAATTAGAATATCCCGTATTCCGGCTAACATCAGTACGGATATCGGGTAAAAAACCATGGGTTTATCGTAAATGGGAATGAGTTGCTTGGAAATGCCAAATGTGGCCGGATACAAACGGCTGCCGGTTCCGCCAGCCAAAACAATACCTTTCATATTTCCTCCGCCAAGAGTATATATACCCCTATTGTAGCAAAGAAACGGAGGTCACGCAATGAGAAAGGACTAGTTTTTATAGACGTTCGTTTGGGTTTTTGAAGATTGGTTTGGGGAAGGACATAGTTAAATCTCCCCACCCGGTGCATTTTACATGATTTTTATAGAGAGAATTTGAATACCCAAGAAGTAAACTCTGTATTTGTTAATTTCCTTTTTTATCTTAAAAATAGGAAACGACAACACTTTTATTGTAATTGTTTCGGGATAAACACGGCTTATTTCGGGGTATTCTTTTTCAAACAATAAACGCGCTTTTTCAATGGCACAATCCATTTTGAATTGTTGCGTTTTGGAAGTATTTGAAGCATGCCACCTATATATGATGAGTGGCTCTTGCAGATTATAAAACTGTGTAAAAGGAATCATCCTATACCACAAAACACGGTCTTCCGCCGGAGAATATTCTTCTTCATAGGCAATATTGTTATTTTTGACCAGATCGGCCCGAATCATAGCTGCCGGATGATATAACTCGCATTCGCGGGATAATTTAAGTTTAATGTCTTTATCGTGCTCTACGTGTAAAATGGGATATTTCCTATTTTTGGGTTCATCATACTGAAAGATTCCACCGGAAACCACTCCCACTTCCGGATGGGCGTCCAAATAGGCTACCTGTTTTTTTAATCTATCTGTTAGGGAAATGTCATCATGGTCTACAATGGCCCAATACTTTCCTTTGGCCAGGGACATCAATCGGTTACGGGTTCCTGTAATACCAAGATTGATATCATTGACATAATATCTGATGCGGTTGTCGTTGTAAGACTTGATTACTTGTTCCACCTGTAAATCTGTAGAACAATCATTGACGATAATCAATTCAAAATCGGCAAAAGATTGTTTTAAAATGCTGTCTATACACTCTCTAAGATATTTTTCTCTTGTGTTGTATACAGGCAAAAGAACGGAAACGACCGGAACCGTCGGAGTATTATTTTTATTATTTGTCATTTAAAATAGACTCAACTAATTTGTTATTTTGTTTTAAAAGATCCATATCGCTAACTACTTGATTTGCTTTTTCTATGGCTCGTTTTTTTGTGATGATGGGCCATGCATTTATTACTTCTTTAAAAACTTTAAAATTTGGGCGCAAGGCGCACCATAAAAGACTGGAAAGCAGCAGGCGGGTGGATGTAATATTCTTCCAAGTAAAGATTAAACTGTTTCTTTTGCTCAAAAACAGAGTACGCTTATTGGTTTTGCTTTGTATGGTTCCCCCGCACTTATGCAAAGGGTGCGTGTCTGCTGCGTAAACGATTTTCCAGCCGCGTTTTAATCCTCTGTACATTAAATCTGTTTCTTCCAGCATATACGGCTCTAATAAATCTTCGTCAAAGCCACTTAATGTGATAAAACGATTCTTATTACAAAAGAAATAAGCTCCCTGCACACCAAAGCTCGGATAGATTTTGTTTTCTTTTAGTTGTTGGTTATATATGTTGCCCGTAAAACGCATGGATCCCCGTTTCCAAGCCAGCTTTTTTAAGCCATCTAACTGCCTGGTGGGTTCGCTGGCTAAATAGCCGCAGCAAGATACGCAAAAGACATCTTCTTTTAGATATTTTTGTGCTTTAACAAAAAAATCTTCTTCTAGAAACACATCGTTGTCTGCAAAAAATAACCAATCCCCGGTACTGTTTGCTACGCCTGTATTTCTTGCAGAGCATACGCCCATTTTTTTATTTTTAATTATTTTAATTTGCGGGAAAGAGTTAGGTAATTCTATTAAGGTATTATCTGTAGAGTTATCATCTACCACAATAATTTCGGTTTCAAAAGGCGCTTTTTGCACGGCTTTTAGTACGCTGGGAAGACAATCTTTCAGGTGATGTAATCCGTTTTTTGATGCAATAATAACGGATACACAATTAAATGGTTTGTCGATAGTTGAAGTCGTAATATTGGTAGGTATGGATTCAATTTGTTTCATATCGTTTTTAACCACCATTTTCAGACTTCATTATAGAAGTTTTTATCTCAAAAGACAAATTTTCTTATCTGCTTATTTGTAACACACCCCAAGTAATAAATAACTTGGGGTGTGTTACAAGTAAAGTACAGATTAGAATAAAAAGCCCAATGTCAACGAAGCGGCGGCTGAGTTGGGAATGTCATTTCCGTCAATTTTGGTAGATTTATTGCTAATAGCTCCGGCCAACTCAATATGGAAGTGGGCCATGTTGAACCCAATCCCTGCTGTATAGAACGGGGATACATTGCTTGTTGACAAGTTTTTATTGTATCCCAAGCGAAGTGGAATACTGAATTTGGGGCGGTGTACTAAATAGATTTCAGCCCCTAAAGCTAATTGACGCGATTTGATACTATTTAGCATGGTGCTGTTATCGGTTACGTCAATATCGGCAGCCAATGTCATGAATTTAAACGGATTGATAGCCGCCCCGGCACGCACTTGCGGTTTTAGTTCATACTTATCGGTGCGCCAGTTGCGTAAAATAGCATCGTTCAAATCCGTAGGCGCATCCGGGCGTTCAAATTTGGGGCTGTTTAAATTACGAGCCGTTACCCCAACTTGCGGGTTTAAAAAGATCTCTTTGTCTATTAATTGCGACAAGTTCACCATGGCTCCCAAATCTATACCAACGTTGGTGCTGTTTTTCTTATTATCGTATGCTTTATCTAAAATATCTTTAATTTTTTCATCTTTGGTTAAAACCATTACGCCACTTTCTGCGGTATAACCGCTAATGACCTTAAAGTTACCCCCTAATTTCAAACCGGGAATCACTTGTTGGCCATATCCCAGGCCGGCTTCGGCAAACGTGGCGGCATCTACCATAACCAGCGTTTCGTTGTCTTTATAATTGCCGGTGGCTTGCCCTGCCAAGTTGATAATTTCACTTGCGCCGGGTACATATTCTGCAGCTTGCCCAAAGGCTTTCAAAATATCGTCATCACTGATTCCGTAAGTCCGCGCAGCGTCCACTAACGCGGTAGCCAATTCCAAACTGTTCGAGCACGAGGAGGCGTTTAAAAGCGTTTTTAACGAATTAAAAACCCCATTTGCATCAATAGCGTTGGCCAATGCTTGGGCGGCGCTTGTTTGAGCCGGATTGAGAGAGGCAGCCTTGTTCCCTAGGAAAGGGTTTGTTCCGCTACCGCTATAAAATTGGAGGTTCTTTGTATCTACTACCGGGGTAATGGCTCCCGTACCTAACGCTCGCATCCCGACGGCAAAATTTTTCATCTTAAAACTAACTCCGGCATTTGCGTTTGCTAAAGCACCCATTTCTTTACCAATTAATTTGGCAATATCATTTAATCCCTTGAACATGGCTTCAACGTCGCTGGCGGAGGCTTTTTGGTTATTTTTAAGAGTGCTTTGCAATGCTTTATATTGGTTGGACATTTCTGTTAAATCCCGTACGCCTTCCAATACGTGTTTAGTGGCTTCCACGCTGGCTCCGGCTTCGATTAGCAGGCCGGTTTCATTGCGTTCATCTTCTTGGGCAAGGCCTGCCGGGTTCCAATACTGGGCATCGGGTCCGTAGGCAGTGGCTACGCCGGCGCCGCCCATACCCATGGCACGCGTGCCGACAAATTGCCATTGTTGGGCAAACGATACCGAGGCCGCTAAGAAAGCGGCGGGAAGAATAAATAATAGTTTTTTAAGTTGCATGAGGTAGTTGTTCCTTTTGAAATTTAAAAACCCGGGAGTTGCCCCGAGTTTAAAAAATACCCCCAATGGGAATCGAACCTATATCATCCGCTTAGAAGGCGGGTGCTCTATCCATTGAGCTATGGGGGCGTAAATCTATATATATTCTACAAAAAAAATTTAATTATTCAAAATAATCTCTCCGTCCTTTTAAAATGCTACAATAAATACACGTTGTGTTAGGAGAGCCAATATCCATGGCTAAAAATCTTTCGTTTTCTTATTCCAAAATGGGCATGTATAAGGAATGCCCGCAAAAGTACAAATTCCGCTACGTGCACATGTTGCCGGAACAACCGAAGTACTACTTCGCTTTCGGCTCTGCCATGCACGCGGTAATGGAATTTATTTTTGACCCGGCTCGCCCTACCTTCCCTTCTTTACAAGAAGCATTGCAGTTTTTTGACGTCACTTGGAGCAAAACGACTTTTGAGCAAAAAGGATATGCCTCGGCAGAAAAAGAATTGGCCGGATACGCCGAAGGCCGGCAGATTATAGAAAGTTATTATGCCAAAAACGCTTCTTCGTTTGTGCATCCGTTGTCCGTAGAAATGAAAAGCACGCTAGATATTGACGGGCTTAGTTTAATCAGTATTTTGGACCGGATGGATTATTTGGGCGGCGGAAAAATTAAAATTTTAGATTACAAAACAGGTAAAACCGTCCAACGCGAGCCGGATCAATTATATATGTACCAAAAGGTGGTGGAAAACTCCCCCACTATTTTAAAATTGGTGCAAACTAAGGACCCTGCCGTCAAAGAAGTGCGGGTGGAGCAACTAAGTTTTTATCACTTGCCTACCCTGCAAGAAATGACTTTTGACCGTGCGCCGGATAAAGAAATTTTTGCGTTTTGGCAAAAAGTTTTGACGATAGCCGATAATATCCGGGCCGGACATTTTGATCCTACCCCTGGTGAAAGCCAATGCCGCTGGTGCGATTACCGGAACTTATGCCCGGTGTTTACCGGCAAAGAATACACCGGTCCCAGTGGATACGGGGCAAAAATTACACCCCCCGCCCCTGCCGTCAAAGAAATGCCTTCCACGCAAGAAGTATTAAGTGAAAAAATAGACCGTTACGGATCTCTTGTGGAAGAACTTCGCCGATTAGAGAACGAAATTATTACGCTTATGCGGGAAAATAAATTTGAACGGCATTTTGGTAAACAATACAAAGCGGAGCTGGAACGCATTGAAAAAACAACGTTTTCGGACAAAACAAAGGTAGTAGATTTACTCCGTAATTTAAAATTATTGGCAAAAGTATTAGTGCCTACCCAAAGCACGGTGACGGCCTTGCTTTCGGACCCAACCGTTTCGGCGGATGCAAAAGAAAAACTGAAAGCACTGGCTAAAACGTGTGAAGATTTTTCACTCCATATAGAAAAGGCGGATTAATGACCCAAACGGCTCAATATATCGTGGCGTTGGATATCGGCACTTCCGGTTGCCGGGCTGCGGCTATTACCGAAACAGGACATATTGCCGCGCAACACGCCTTACCGTTTGACCCTATTCGCCCGGCGGAAGGATTATCCGAATATAATGCCGAAGAATTTTTAAAAGTACAATTAAACACTCTTCATACTGTGTTAGATAAAGTAGGTCCGGCTCAGGTGAAAGGAATTGCCGTGGCGTCCCAGCGTTCTACGGTTGTGTTATGGGATAAAAAAACCGGGCAAGTACTTGCCCCTGTTCTGACGTGGGAGGATGGCCGTGCGGCGGCGATTTCCAAGCAAGTTAAATTGTCGCAAGCAACCGTTCATCAACAAACAGGACTTTATAACACTCCTTATTTTTCGGCTCCTAAAATCGCGTGGTGTATGCAAAATTGCGAGGCGGTACGTACGGCTGCCAAGGCAGGCGCATTGGCTGTCGGTCCGGTAGCTTCATATTTAATTTGGCACTTAACAAACGGGAAAACTTTTGCGACGGATCCGACGCTTGCCCAGCGGATGTTGCTCATGGATATTCACACGCGGACGTGGAGCAAAGAACTGTGCGCGGCTTTTGGAATTTCAGAAAAAATTTTACCAGCAATCTCCCCTTCCTTTGCCGATTACGGAACTTATTTATATCACGATATTCAAATTCCTCTGTTAGGTTGTATGGGAGACCAACAAGCCGCAGCGGGCGTACGGCCCTTTCTTGAACAACAAAGCCGTATTAATTACGGAACAGGAGCGTTTTGGCTGTATTGTTTAGGGAAAAAGCCTGCCTTTTTACCCGGGCTATTAACATCCGTTTCAGCGGACGGGACTTATTTTTTGGAAGGGCCCGTAAATGCGGCGGCGAGTGCTTTGTTATGGCTTAACGCCCAGGGTATTGAGTTTGCTCCTAATGAAACAGACGGCTGGTGCCAGAAGGCCGAGCGTCCGGTGCACTTTTTACCGGCGTTGGGTGGATTGGGCGCACCCTATTGGAATTTTTCCGTCACTCCTGTAGTGGAGAATTTATCCCCCCTTACTCGCAAAGCCGATTGGATAGCAGGAACTGTGCGGGCTATTGCATTACTTATAGCAGATATTGTCAACTATGCCCGTCAAAATGGATATGCGTCCACCGGAACAGTACATGTATCGGGTGGGCTTTCGCGCGTTGGCTATTTGACGCAATTCCAAGCCGATTTGTTACAACAGGAGTTGCAAGTCAGCGAAGAAGCCGATGCTACTATTTTGGGAGCTGCCCGTTTGGCTTTTGAAAAGCAAGGAGTGACGAAGTGGAAAACTGAAACAGGGGTGCTTGTAAAACCTGTTTTGCCCGTCAAAGAGGCTAAAACTCTGCACGAACAATGGCAAGAATTTGTGAAACGTCATATACGGTAAAATAGATATTCTAAAAAAACACCCGCTTCTTTTGAAGCGGGTGTTTTTTTATCGGTTAGATTATTTTAAATAATCTGCCATATTGACTTCTTGCGGAGCAACAGTGGCTACTTTAGCAGGGGTTTTCGTCGTGGAAACACGTCTGCGTTGTTGTGCCGCTTTTTGGCGTTGGGCTGCTTGAGCCTTGGCTTTGCTGGTTGTTTGCTTTGCTTGATTGGTTGCCTTGGTAGCAGTTGCCTTGGCCTTGGTGGCAGTGGCCTGAACCTTGGTGGCGGATTGATTCGCCTGTGTTGTGGCTACGCCCATTTCTTGATTCAAGCGTTGATTCATCTCTTGCTGCAAGGCGGCTTCTTTTTGTGCCTTGGCTGCTTCTAATTGTTGTTGAAGTGCTAAAATCTCCGGATCGTTTTCCAATGCTGCAGAACGGGTTTGATATTCAGCTTCCAACTGCGAGCGTACGGCTTGCTCTTTAGCTTGTTGTTCTTCTTTCAAGCGGTTGGCTTCAGCATTTTTTAATTGTTCCAACGCGGCTTCTTGCTGGGCTAATTGTTCTTCCAACGACAGCATTTCGGCTTGTTTCTTTTTCTCTAACGTTACGGCTTGTTGGTATGCGGCGGCCCGTTTTACTCCCAACACCTTGGCAGTAGCGGACTGCGGCAACGTAGCTTCCGTCAACGTGAACACGTTGTCACCTGCGTTATTAACGGCTGTCAAATCGGCTCCTTGTTGGATGAGCAGTAACGCAGCGCGGTCGTTTTTGGCTTTAACCGCGTTCATCACCGGGGTGTTGTAAGCAATATCCCGTTGGTCAATGTTGGCACCGGCCGCGAGTAATTTTTTAGCGGCTTGTGCATCTTCGGAATAGGTGCTGTACGTTAAGGCGGAGCGTCCTTGCGAATCGGTCAAGTTAACGTTAATATCTTTTTGGCGCAGCAAGATAGCCAAACATTCTTCTCTGTTTTTGGCGGCTGCATGCATAAGCGGCGTAACGCCGTTATTGTCTTGCGCGTTAATATTTGCGCCTAAGGAAATCAAAGAGCGGAGGGCTTCCGGCTGGTTTTGTTCTACGGCGTAGAAAATCGGTGTCCGGCCGACTATGTCCGGGAATTCAATGGCGTTTTTATCGTTTTTAGCCAAGGCCCGCAAAATATTTACATGGCCTTCTGCGGCCGCTACATCTACGGCGGAAATGCCGGACGTCGGGTTGCGGTAATCGGCTTTAGCACCGTTGGCAAGTAACAAACGGACGTTTGTCAAATAACCTTTTTGAGCCGCATAAATAAGCGGTGTATTTCCCGCATTGTCCGGTAAAAACATGGGACGGGCATCTTTTTTAATTAGGTTATTGACCGTTTTGGGAATATCAAACGTAACGGCGTAAGTAAGAGCAGTTTTACCTAAATCGTCTTGGGCTATGGCATCGGCCCCTTTGGTAAGAAGGTAATCAACAACTTGGCTGTTGCCGGCGGCCGCGGCGGCGATTAGCGGCGTAACCCCATAACTTGATTTTTCGTTAACTAAGGCTTTGCCGTCTTCCACTAACATTTGGATGATGTCCATATTGCCTCTTTCGGCAGCTACGGTTAACGGCGTGATACCCGCATAATTTTTTTCATCTACGTTTACATGGATGTACATTAAGGTGCGTACGCGGTCCACATCATCCAATTTAATAGCACGAATTAAAGAAGTGTCATACACATATTTTTTGGTGGCACGCTGTTGATCGGCGCCGAGTTGTTTGCCTTCATATTTTTTTTGTTCCGCACCAAAAAGTGTACCGCGGTAAATGTCCCCTAAATCTTGAGTGGCTTGCTCTGTAATTCCGGCTACGGCAGAACGCGAAGCCCTTTCCCCCAACACAACCCCTTCATAACTTTTATAATTATCTTGTTGGGCAATTGCCGGTGTGGCGGCAAGAAGTACTAATACAAAAATTAAGTTTCCTTTTTTTATCATAAAATTCCTCCAACTTATTATATTATAGCAAGAGAGAATATATTTTTTGTAAAAATTTTAACAAATAAATAATCCAAAAAGGTTAACCAGAAAATAAACATTTATTTTACTATAAGGGCTTGCTTTTTTAGTTTGCACTATGTATCATAAAGTTATAAGCAGGTGCTTAAATAATTTTATCCCCCAGAACCTTTCGATTTACCCCCCGAAATGGTTCTGAAAAAAAGAGCAGGGAACATCCCCCTGCTCTTTCGTTTGTAAAAAACCCCGGCGGTTAAGCCGGGGTGGATAGAGGAAGTACTACAGACAACATTTGTTTATTCAGCCCGTAAGACGGGGATGTTTTCTCTAATCTTAAGGAATTTCTTCAAATCCCCTAATTCATCGTGTGCTAATGCTTGTTTGAGTATATTGTTCTTGTTAAATAATTCCAAGAACTGTTGCATATCTACGTCCAGGACCCAATCCAAACCGTCAAAGGATATTTCAACGGGAAATACTTTTTCAACCACTTGATAGGTTGCTACATTTTCTTGAATCGCCATGTAGTACATATATCTTTGTACTTCCGCAAACGCTTCAAACGAGTAGAAGCTCTGGGCCTCTGCCATGCTTTGGAAATTACCTCTCTTAGGCATCACCAATTTACCCTCTCCATCAAGCCAGTTAAACTGTTGAGCACGAATTTTGAATAATTCGCCTAATTGGTCAAACGCTTCTAAGTTCAGTAACGCACGTACGGCCACATAGTCAGTAAGTGCCACATATCCTAACGGTATATCTTTGGCAACTTCTACAATCTTGGCCGCATCTTCTTCCAGCGTACCAAAAATTCCCAAATTGGTCATACCGTTCATAACGTTTCCCCAATCGTTAAGAGAAAGTGTGGTATATCCATTTTCACGGAATAATAAAGCAACATCTAATGGACGTCTGTTGGCTAAACGAATTTCTTTTAAATCGGCCAACGTCATTTGCCCATGGTTAAGAGCTACTAACTCGGGAATTTCTTGGCGAAACATATCAGCTGCAGCGCCCATAAACGAATGAGAATCATATTTGTAACCGCGGGTCAGCGATTTAATTTCTTTGGTGGCCTTTGCATTTGCGGCGCTCGGCGTGCGCATTAAGGACCCGATTCTTGCAGCTTCCATTTCGGCCGCTTGCGCTTGCATCGCCGCAATTTGGGCGGGTACTTCCGGAATCTGTACCGGTTGCGTTAAATATACTTTCCCCGCTTCAATTCGATATGGAGGAATCATTCCAGTGGGCGTGGCCATATTGATGCGAATTGCTTGTGCAGGCGTCATGTTAGGTACATAACCTGGTAAGGCGCTGACTTTCCCGGCAACAACCGCGGCGTGGGTGGCGGCTTGTACACTAGCTTGAATGGCAGCATTTGTTGCCTGCGTGGCAGCAACTGTTCCAGTCTTTAAACCGTTCACGCCAACTTCTACAATTGCACTTTGTGCATGGGCCGTTGCAAAAGGAAAGGCTACTGCTGCTAACGTCCCCAGGTATTTGATTGCGTTGTTCATACGTCCTCCTCTATCTCTATCCTTCTTTTTAATTATGGGTAAGCGGACATCATAAAACCAGGGCCATTGGGCCTAAATAAAAAATAGGTCCAGGCCCAGCTTTTCCAAAGTTGTACTGCCAGTCCACAAAAAAAGCCCCTGCCAAGGCAGAGGCTTCAAAAGAAATCTAAATACTCTTACAGATGAGTCGCGCTGACCGGGCAGGTTCCTGCTTGGCTGAACATCCTGCCCCGGCATTATCCCTATTAAAACGCAGTAGTTGCGTTGGGGGCAGATGCGTTGCCGGCTTGTAACCCGCTATAAAAAAAGCCCCTGCCAAGGCAGAGGCTTCAAAAGAAATCTAAATACTCTTACAGAGCAATCGCGCTGACCGGGCAGGTTCCTGCACAGGCACCGCATTCAATGCATTTAGAAGCGTCAATGTTTCTTTTTCCATCTACTTCGCTGATAGCACCCACCGGGCAGTTGCCTTCGCAAGCGCCACAGTTAATGCAAACTTCCGGATTTACTTTGTAGGCCATAGTTCTCTCCTATACGTATGAATTACTACATAAATTATATCAAAAAAGGCAAATAAACGGAATTTACGACGATACAAAGAAGTTGCGGCAACGAACAGGTTTTGGTAAAATATAAAAGTAAGGAAAAACTAACTTTTATGGAAAAAGATAATCTTCGTTCTCTCTATCAATTAAAACCCGGTACCGTAGCCCAAATTAAAGAAGTGCAGGCCGATGCACCGCAAGCCGCTAAATTAGCTGCTATGGGTATTGTACGCGGGCAGTTTATTACGCGAAAACCCGGCTCTCATCCCGT
This sequence comes from uncultured Elusimicrobium sp., assembly GCA_902794125.1. Lineage (GTDB taxonomy): Bacteria > Elusimicrobiota > Elusimicrobia > Elusimicrobiales > Elusimicrobiaceae > Avelusimicrobium. The sequence continues at coordinate 19,997 of CADBFX010000002.1, forward strand.
TGTGGTGCACGTTTCCGGAACAGACGTGGCCATGGGGCGTGCTACGGCTAAACAGATTTTTGTAACCGCGGTGGATTTATTGCCCGCGCAAGAAACCGCTTTATTACCTACGCAAGAAAATGTACTGCCGGCCGAAGAAACTCACCCGGATTTGTCCCACGCGGATGCTAAAAAAATGTTAGCTACGGCGCAAAAAAATATTTTCCTTTTGGCAGGTAACCCCAATGTGGGTAAGAGTTTAATTTTTTCCCGTTTAACCGGAATCGGAATTATTTCTTCTAATTTCCCTGGCACCACCGTTGGCCTTAATTACGGCAAAACGCAATTTGCCAACCATACATATGACATTATTGATATTCCCGGTTTGTACCGCATGGAAGAAGAGTGGTTAATTGAAGGGAAAAAACGCAATTTATTTAAAGAATTAGAATATGATTTTATTGTATGCGTGGCGGATGCTTCGCATTTGGAGCGCAACTTATATTTCCTGTTGGAAATGATGCAGTTGCAAAAGCCGATTATTCTACTTCTTAACAAATTTGATAATGCACAACGCCGCGGTATTCATATTGACGTAAAGAAATTATCAAAACTGTTGGGCGTGCCGGTAATTCCGGCGGTGGCCACTACCGGGGAAGGGTTAAAAGAATTATCCGAAGTGGCCGTTAAATTAACCCGTTCCCACACGCGTCATTCCTTAGCAGTTCCCCCCACCCCCGAAGAAAAATGGAAAGAAATTGGACGTATTATTCGCGAAGTGCAAACCGTAAAGCACAAACATCCTTCTATTTGGGAACAATTACAGCGTGTGGCAACCAACCCGCTTACGGGCCTGCCGCTGGCGTTGTGTGTGCTAGTAGCGTCTTTCTTCTTAGTGCGGTGGGTCGGCGAGAGCATTATTAATTTTATGGACCCGTTGTACGAGAATTATTATTTCCCGTTCATGGAGCGTTTATTTGGAACTTGGCGGGATACACCTATCGGTATGATTTTGCTGGGAGACGGCGGCGTCAACTATTTTGGCGTATTGACCGACGGGTTAAAAATCGCCCTGGTGGATGTGATGTCCTACGTATTAGCCTTTTATGCATTGTTCGGCTTTTTGGGCGAATTGGGATATCTGCCGCGCTTGGCGGTGCTTTTGGATAGTATTTTGCATAGAATTGGTTTACACGGATACGGCTCTTTACCAATTATGCTGGGTTTTGGTTGTAAAGTTCCGGCTGTTATGGGGGTGCGTGTGTTGGAAACACGGCGTGAGCGGGTGATTGCGCTAGCCCTTATTTTGGTGTTGGCTCCATGTATTTCTCAAACGGCTATGATTATTTCTATTTTGTCCCCCCACGGTTTAAAATATATGCTTATGGTGTTTGGCGTACTCGTCTTAAACGGAATTATCGTGGGGACGCTTTTAAATAAACTAATGAAAGGTGAAACGCCGGAACTGTTTATGGAAATTCCCTCCTGGCAAGTACCTCAGTGGCGGCCGCTGGGACGTAAATTGTGGATTCGCATGAAGGAGTATTTGAGCGATGCGTTGCCTCTTATTTTGGTAGGGGTCCTTTTTGTAGATTTAATGACTTTATCGGGCGTTACCGATTTTATTACAAAACTGTCGCGCTACCCGGTAGAGCATATATTGGGTTTACCCGCCGATACAACGCCCTTACTGATATTGGGTTTTTTACGAAAAGACGTGTCTATTGCACTACTGGAACCTTTTAATTTATCGGCTCCGTTACTGGTAGTGGCGTGTGTGTTTATGAGTATGTATTTGCCGTGTATCGCTACATTTTTTGTAATGTTGCGGGAGAGCGGTTGGAAGGATACGCTTAAAGTAATAAGTTTGACGTTATGCTTAGCTACTTGTTCGGCGTATGTGTTGCGGTTGATTTTACTATAAATAAAAAGCGCCGCTTGGATAATAGCGGCGCTTTTAAAATGTTTAGTTTTTACTGCCGATACGGCCGATATCAACCGGAATCGGAATTTCTACCCCCAAGGGGCCTTCAAAATACATCGTGCCGGTTAAGTGATAATCCAACGTGGCACTACCCATGCTGACCAGTCCGAAAAGTTTATTGCTAAACGTGGACATCGGCACCGTAATAGCGGCTTTGGCGTTTTTGGTTGAGTTGGGTTCTATGCGGATGTCTTTTAATGTAACATCTGCCATGTATTCGTCGTTGACGGTCATTTTCCCTTCAAAACGCTTGAGCGAAGCAGTTTGCTGACGGTTATTGTTGGTAATGGCAATCACAACGTCAAAACCAAGAGAGGAAAGATTATACTCGGTAACTTCTACGCTTCTTAAGGCGAATTTACAATTTGTTAAATTCTGGGCCTCCTGAACGGAAGAACATGCAACCAAGGAGCAAACAAATAAGAGGGACAATAAAATTTTTTTCATATAACCTCCGAAGATAAACTTACTTAAATAATTGTATAATAAATAAAGCACTTAGTGGAGAAATATCTATGAACCAATTGCAAGAAAAAATTTACAAACGTTTTGTCCGGTACGTAGCGGTGGAAACCACCAGTGATCCGGAAAGTAAATCGGTACCTAGCACGCCGTCTCAAATTTCGTTTGCCCATACGTTAGCGGCCGAAATGCCCAAAGTAGGTTTTGAACAGGTAGAAGTGGACGAATATGGCATTGTGACCGGGTTACTCCCCGCTAATACGGATGCTCCGGCCCCTACGATTGGCTTTTTTGCCCACATGGATACGGTATGCGATTATAACGGAGCGGATATTCACCCGGTTTTGCATCCCAATTATGATGGCGGCACGTTGACGGTTAATGCCGAAAAACAGATGTTTTTATCCCCCCAAAACGCGCCGGATTTGAAGTTATGTATCGGAGATGATATTGTAACAGCCGACGGACATTCGTTATTGGGCGGCGACGATAAAATCGGAATTGCGGTTATTATGTCTTTAGCAGAGTATCTGACGCAACACCCCGAAATTAAACACGGCCCGATTAAGGCAGCTTTTACGATTGATGAAGAAACCGGTTCCGGTATTGGTTATTTTGATGTGGAACGCTTTGGTGCTGATTTTGCTTATACGGTAGACGGTGCTGTGTTGGGCGAAATTGATTGTGGTAATTTTAATGCTGACGGTGTGACGATCCGTATTACTGGGCGTTCTTGCCATCCGGGGTCGGCTAAAGATTTTATGGCCAATCCGGTGCGTATTGCAGCGGATATTATTTCTTCTTGGCCGGAAGATAAACTGCCGGAAACGACCGATAAAGAAGACGGTTTTATCTTATTTAAAGATATTACCGGTGGCCTTGAAAAAGCGGAAATACAGGGAATTGTGCGCGAGCATAATTTAGAAAAATTTGAAGCATTTAAAAAATTGCTCTTAGCCGTGGTAGAAGAAAAACGTAAGAAATATCCGGCTGCCAAGATTGAAGTAGAATACAAAGAGCAATACCGCAATATGCGTGATATTTTGCGCGAACAGCCGCAAGCCATGAATTTGTTGGAGGCGGCATTGAAAGAAAATAAAGTTCCTTACCGCTTGACGCAAGCGCGCGGCGGAACGGACGGTTCGCAATTGTCGCTTCGCGGATTGCCTACCCCCAACATCTTCGCCGGGTACGAAAACCCACACGGCCCCTATGAATGGCTCAGTTTAACGTGGGCGGAAAAGGCGTTTCATATTTTAAAAAGCATTGCTACCAATGCAGTAAAATAAGAAGAATTGAAATAAAAATACCCCGGTTATAAAACCGGGGTATTTTTTTAAATATTTTTTATTACTGAGCCGGAATGGCCGAAACAGTATTTGTCGTGTCGGCGGGAATAGCGGAGGCCGCATTATTTACCGAGGGTACGCTTGACTGGCCCACTTCATCCATGAGGTTCTTCGCATCGGAAATAGTCGGTTCTAAGGCTTTCGTTACCGTGTTATAATTGAAACGGTACGAAATCTTGAAACTTTGCGGATTTTCCGGCGGAACTTTGATGAGCACCGAGTAATTATCAGGATCTACCGCAGTGGAAATATCCCACGTAATACCGTCTTTCACGCTGGCATGTTTGGCTTCAATATAAGCTTGAAGCGTAGATCCATTGGGTAACAGATAGTTTTTAACATCTTCCAAAGCGGCTTGCATGGGGTCTGCCGGTGCCGGTGTATCGGGCAACATTTCTTCCAGCTGGGCTGCTTGCTCGGCTTGGGCTTGCGCTTCTTTGCCCGAAGCAAGTACATTGAATTTTTCGGGAATAATATTCATAAACGCAAGCATCCCGTATGAAACGGCTGCCAATAAGAACACCACCAACAGCCCAATAACCAGTTTGGTTATTTTGTTGGCTGAAGGGCGTTCATCTGCACTTTTTATATCATGCTGAGCGTTGATATCATCTTCCAATCCGTCCAAGTTAAGACGTTCGGATTTTTCCGGTTCCGGTACCATCGGAACGGTTTTAATATCCAAGGTGGCTCCCCGTTTGGACTGAAGCGTATTTTCTAACGAAACTTGAGAAGCTGTCATATCCTTGGGAGCGTCTTTGTCCGTCTCAACCGGTACTTGGGTCTGCTTTGTAGGAGCAAGCATCTCTTCCACCCCAGTAGTAGTTGTTTGCTTGTTTAATTTTTCAAATTCTTGAGGTAAAGCAACATCATCGGCTTTGGCCGGCGGCACAAAGTCCGAAATTAGATAAGTAGAGCCTTCCTTTAATTCAATTTCAGTTAATTCGTTTGGATCGGTGGCTGATTTATTCTTAGAAGTTTGAACTTCCCCTCCGAGAGGCTCTAAAGTGGCTTCTTTGGAGTCATTTTCTTCCAGTGTAGGAATTTCCGAAGAAGCTACCTGTTCCTGAGGATCCGCCGCCGGTTGTTCCGCTACAGGCTGTTCTGCTGCAGGCTGTTTAGCGGCAGGTTGCTCAGAGGTCGGTTGCGCATCAGTTGGTTGCTCATCAGTCGTGACATCCGGGATAGGGGCGGTGGGGCTTTCCCCCGGAGCGCCAAAAATCTGATCCATAGATTTATCTTTTTCTGCTTGTTTTTTTTGTTTGTCAATAAAAGCTGTATCTAAATCGTGGGCATTCAAAACAATACCTTCCGGTGGTTCCATAGCTGCGCCCGGTACTAATTCTTCCAATTTTTCGTCTTTTTCTTCAGGCGAGGATTGGGAAACATCTTCCAAATGAGGTCTTCCTGCTAGGTCCATAAAAGGCATTGTTACCCCTTTTTCATCTTTAGGTTCTACATCTGGGGGCAACTGATCGGCGGGTAAAATTTTTTCTTCTTGTGTAGTTCCAGAACCAGGCAGCTGTTGCGCCAGCTGGGCTTCTAAAGAAGGATCCACTTCGGCATTTTCATTTTTATTGTCGCTCATTAGTGCAGCAGCTCCGGCTACTGCCGCGGCTCCGGCAGCCGCCGCAACGGCCGCATCGGATAATTTAACGGTATCTTGTTCTTCTTTATCAGTTTCCCGTTCTTGAATTACTTGATCTACCACGTTATCTGCCGTGGATTGATCCGCAGCAGCCGTTAAGGCTGTAATAAGTGCTTCTCTTTCGGAATCTGCGTCTGCATTAGCGGTTGCATCCGCTGGGGAGACATCTGCCGTAACCGCATTATCAGGCTGCGGGTTTTCTTGAATATCCGCAGCTTTTTGCTTAGATTCTTCTTCTAATTCCTTGGCTTGGGTGGGATTTAACAAATCTTGGAACGCGCTGTCATCGTCTTCCTTTTTATCTTTTTGTTCTTCTTCTTGTTGTTGGGAAGCATACATGGAGCTTAACGCCGCGCTGACAATGGATTCTTCCTCTTCTTTGTTTTCCAGCACAACTTCGGAAGTTTCATTAATAGGGCTGGACTCCATGGTTAAGGGTTCTAACATATCTAACGGTTTTTCTTCGGGGAGAGGGTCAATAGTCGCATCCAAATTTGAGTCCGAGATACCGTTTTCATATTGGGTTTTGGCTAATTCTTCCGAATCAATATCTTTCGCTAAATCATGGCGGGTTAAAGAAATGGTATAGGCTTGTTTATCTGTATCTACCGTGGCGGGGCTTTCCCCTCTGTTTTGGGCAGCAACGGCCACATCTAATTGATTTTGTAAGCCATCAATTTTTTGTTGCATGTTGCTAAGTTGATTGGTCAACGCATCTAATTTAGCAAGTAACGCCGTCATTACGCTGTTATCCATTGCCGGGGCTTGTTGGGCGGCCGGTTGGACGGGTGCGGCGGCAGGAGCCGGTTCTTCAAATTCAAAAATAGAGGAAGCTTTCACCCATTCTTGATTGCCACTATTAGAAGAGTCTTCGGCACAGAGTAATGTGTCAGGGGTAAAGCCGCTAAGCGTTACCAACTTGCCCTCATCAAAAGGGCCTTCAACTTTATCGTTAATATAAACCCAATATCTCATTTTATTTCACCCTTAAATAAATATAAAACGGTACGATAACAGAATAGCAAATTATCACGTAATTTAACAGCCTTTTTTTACCGCTAAGACTGAGAAGACATCTTGGCCTGTTTGTACATCGCCAGTAAATTGTCTAATTCCTCCTGGCTGGTTTTACGAGTTTGGATGTTAGAAAGCATATCGGTCATCAAGTCCAATGAGGACCCGTTTTCCAGCATATCTAACACAAATTGTGAAATACGGCGGTTGTATGTGCCGTTCAGTTCGCCCAATAGTGCCCGCAGAGCAAACAGATGTTTTTCCCGGTCCGATTTCCAAAAGGTATACGGAGCCAGGGAATTTTCAAAAAATTGGATAATTTCTTCGGCGGATTTGGTTCCCAAGTAACTTTTCATTAGTTCCGGGGCGAGGCCTTGGGTAAGCGTTTGGGCTTTTAAATCGCGCAGGTATTGTGCTTGCTGGGTGGCGTCTTCCTGGCTAAGAGTACCCAATAACACTTTACAGGCCAACTCTTTATTTTCGTTTGGTTCCACGCAATAAGGAAGTATTTGTAACGTGTCCGACATAGATTGTTCCAATTGTTCAAATGTTTTTTTACCGCCGAATTTTTCGGACAGATCATATTCATACCCGGCAAATAAAGAGTTTTTGGAAAGATCCCGGCGTAAAACTTCCCGTTCTTGGAGTAATGAAGCGCGTTTATCGGCCTGTTCTAAACTTTCGGGTGTACCGTCTATTAGTACCCGCACCGCTAAACGCAGGTTTTCTTCCGGGAAAGACACGTGAGGTAACTTGCTCAAAACAGTTTGGAAAATGGTAACGATATCTTCGGGTGATTTAACTTTCAGATACCGGCAAGCAATAATGAGTAAGTCTTCTTCGGTCAGGTGACCTTCCAATAATTGGGACACTTTAGCGGTGTCTTGCGCATCTTTTAGCGTTAGTTGCCCCAGCATCACGCGGGCCGCCAAAGAAGTGCATAATTTTTCATCCGGGTTAAAAGTTAATAATTCCTTGCGCAAATGTTGAATTTCGGGTAAAAATTCAATGCTGGCCGGTTGCGTATATAAAAGTTCCAACTCAGCAGTTAATTTAACGGATAAGTGATATTTATCGGCTATTTTGAAAATATTTTTTTTGTTTTGAGCCACGTGTTGATTTTTAGGATCTAACAATACGGTGGATTGTTGCAATAAAGACTCAACGGCCTTGGCGGCTTTTTGCGTATCGGAAAGAGAGTCGTCGGTTACTTCTTTTAGGGAAGCGGCAAAAGCTTCATCAAAATATTTGCGGGTAGAAAAGGAGGCGTATACCAGCAGCAACTTTTGTGTATCTTGCGACGGAATTTCTAAAGCGGAGCAGAGTTCGGCGATGGAGGTGGCGTTGTTGTAAATACGAAGTTGACGCAACGCCGCCGGGACAGTAATTTCATCCAGTAGCACTTTTGCCACAATCGTATCAATCATCGGGGAATCGGAGTTAAGCCGCGCGGCTGCATCTGCGATGTCTTGCTGTAGTTGAGGAATGGTCTTTTTATTTTCCAGCGTGTAAACGAGTTTAGCGGCATAATCGTCGTTGATGCCGGGTAACATATCGTAAATTGTGCTTAACATGCCACTGCGCTTTGTCGCTTGATCGTTCATAAAAACCCCTTAATAATGCTTTGCAAACTCTTCTATTTTTTGTTGAAAGAATTGTTTTTTGTCCGGGTTTTGGATATAGTCCAAATTGGCGCGGATATTTTCTACAGCCAGCCGGATACACGTTTGTAATAAGTAAAAAGCGCATTGCGCATCCGATTTAATTATCGGCGCAATATAGGGTTGAATGTTTTTTAATTCTTCTAAGGCTTGGCAAGCGGTGGTGGCTGTATCCGTTGGAATTTGTGCGGCATTACACAATGTTTTTTGCAATTCCGCCGTGCGGGCCGGGTTTTCTTTTGGCATACGTTTGGCCGCTAAAAAATCTTCATACGCTTTAGCATCTTGCCGGGTAAGTTGTTTAAAGGCCTCTTTTAAGGTGTTTAAACGAGTGCGACCATCTTCGAGGGGAAAGGGGTTTATCTGGTTTTTTAGTGTAGTGGAAATAGCCATGAGCGCAAGGGCACATCCAAGTGCGCCTGTATGCGCTGCAACAGCCCCCCCACCCGGCGTGGGCGCGGGAGAAGCAACGGCTTCTATAAATTGTTCTGCTGCAGTATAAATTGCCATAAACTTACCCTTACATAATGGTGCCGGATTCTAAGTCTTCGTATTTTTTAATACGCAACATTTTCAGACGGTCCTCATCAATTCCGGTGCGGCTGAAAAACACGTGCTCAATGGCGCTGGCCGGCATAATATAGCTGCCGCGTTTTACGCCCTTAGGATCTGTTTTAATCCCTAACCATACACAAAACGAAGTGAGGTCTTTAAAATCGGACACTTCTAATTCGGCGGCGGCGCGTTGAATCTTTTGCGCTTCACCAAAGCCGGTCGTCAGCACCGCGCTGTGAAAACCACAATTTTTAGCAGCCAAAATATCGCGGTGGGTATCCCCGATTACATAGACTTGGTCCGGCGTTAATTTAATCTTATATTTTTTTTCGGCCCGTTGGACGGCTTTTTTTAGCATGTCTTCGCGGGTGTGTCCGTCTTCCCCGTAACCGCCGACAGTAAAGAATTTGCCTAGTTTGCTGGGGGCCAATTTTAAAGCAGCACCTTTTTCCAAATTACCGGTGCCGAGCCCCAAAATAATGTCTTTATCTTTGGATAAAAAATTCAAGAATTTTTCCACGCCGGGCACAAAATCGTACTTTTTGCACCGTACTGAAGCATGCACTTCCGTGGGCAAAAATTCCAAGTATTTGGCTTTCATTTTTTTCATTTCATTGGCTGTAGGTTTTTTCCCTTTTTTAATAAGGCCGTAAACAATGGAAAAATTGTCCAAATCCGTCCGACCCGAAATCAGCGCGTGTTCAAATTCCGGACGCACACCGTACAAATCTTCCATCGCGGCTACAAGGGCACGTCTGCCACAACCGCCTGCATCTACTAAGGTTCCGTCTAAATCAAATAAAACGAGTTTCTTCATGTTGTCTCCTTACTTGTTGTTCTTTGCGCTACCCGTTACGATATATGCACCACCCAAAGCAAGCACCATTCCCGTTACTTTGTACACGGAAAACGTGTCCTGCCCGGCGATAATAGATAAAATACACGTAATAACCGGGTACGATAAAATAATAGCTGTTGCTTTACTTAAATCCATATTGCGGATAGCCTGATACCAAAAAGAATTACCGATAAAGTAGTTAAGCACCGCGCTTGTAATTAAAATAATCCACAACGAGGAAGTATTATTTAATAATAATCCCCCCGGCTGCCAAATAGCCAGGCAGATTACCAATATGGCTAACGCCGGCATGGCAAATGCGGCCCGGGCCGCCGCGATAAATTGCGGCGATAAATCCGACGGTAACTTTTTAGCAAAAATATGGCTAACCTGATACATCCACAAACAACCGATAATTAATAAATCCCCTTTGGCTTGCAACGACGTTCCCGCCTTCGCCACCAACATAATTACCCCTAAAATAATCAGGGCAGAACCGCCTAGTTGAGTCAAAGACGGACGTTCTTTGAGAAGAATAGCGGCCAAAATCAGTGAATAGATAATTTCAAATTGATTCATAATGGCCGCATTAACGGGGGTAGTGTAGTTAAGCGCAACCATAAAAACTGTCATCGGAAGAGCGGTGCCGAATGTCCCCATTCCCAGTGCTTTGGGCCATACATCGCGGCGGAGCATTTTTTTCATTTCGCCGCTACCGCGGAAATAAATGGCAAAACAAACAGTGGCGAGGGCACAGGCCAGCAACAAAAAAACGGCAGACGTAATATACGGCGTCGCCATTTTGGAAAGCACTACGTTTAGTGCGGTAATAAAACACGCCAACCAAATGGCGTAAACAGGGGCAATGGTAAACATATCTTCTATATTGTACTTTATTAAGAGGGTTAATGCCCTTCTTTTTTAACGGTAAAACTCACCCAATATGCTCCGGCCAAGGTAACGGCCAGCCCTACAAATTGATGTAAAGTGGGCGTTTCCAAACCAAAGAGGGCTGAAAGCAACAAGGCTAATACCGGGTAGGATAAATAAATGGCGGTTACTTTGCTTAAATCTAACGCGCGGATGGCTTTGTACCATACCACCATAGCCAGGCCGTATTTTAAAATTCCTGTATATCCCAAAACCAGGAACATTTTAAGCACCGGTTCTAAGGTAAAAGGTTGTTTCATGGCCCACATCACAATCAAAATTACAAACAAAGCCGGTAAAGCAAATAAATTGCGTGCCATGCCAATTAAGCGGTAATCTAACTCTTTGGGTAATTTTTTAGCGACGGTAGAACCTGCCTGCAACATCCAGGTGCTTCCTACAATTAATAAGTCCCCTGTCCAGCGCGGGGTGTATTGTTCTTTAATAAGAATAATGAGGACTCCCAGCACAATCAGTGCACTACCTAATAATTGGCCTTTGCCGGGATATTCTTTTAAAAAGAAGATTGCAAATAAAAGTGAATAAAGTAGTTCCGATTGTTGCAAAATGGCTGCGTTTCCGGCGGTGGTGTAATGAAGTGCAATGAGTGAAATGGTAAACGGCAAGGCCGTGCCAAACGTGCCGATAAATAAGAATTTCCAAAGCGTCTGACGGGCAAACAGTTCCCCCCATTGGCGGTTTTTGGTAACCCAGGGTGTAAAGTAAACAACACCGATTAAAGTTCCTAACAGTACCAATAAGGCCGGGCTAATAACTCCAACCGCAAATTTCCCAGCCACCGGGGACATGCCCACAATAGCCCAACAAACCCACGCTGCCGTTAACGGATGCATAATACAGAACTCCTAGACGAAGATATACTATATTATACCACTTTAAACAGTGAGGTTTGGCAGCGTGTTATAACACAATTTTATGCGTAACAATGTCGGTGGAACGGTTTTCCAATTCCCGCGCGAGTTCCTTAAATTCATTACTTTGCGGAATAAACGTATTTGTAATTCCGTTTTTGCTTTCCACGGTTAAGTTCCAGCCGCCCGGCACGCGTAGCCACGTATAAACGAGGTTGCCGCGCATTTGAGTCAGTGTTTCGTTAAAGCCCAGATGATAGATTGTTTTAATTTTAGCCATAAAATTCCCCCGGTTCCTATCATAGGTGTTTATGATTTATTTAGCCAGGGGAAAGAAGGGTTAGTTTTTACGCAGGTTTTATTCTTCTGTCTTTACGATACGGTCTTCTACTTGTTCGGTAAAAGTCAGGTGGTCTCGGTGGACAAACCCGGCGTGTGCAAGAACTTCCTTGCGGATAAAATGGGTTGGCACCCATTTCCATTGTCCGTCTACTTTCTTTAACAAGTGGATAGTTTTAATAGGATAGAAATCCGGTGTAAATAAGGCCAAATAAGCCGCCAAACCACCACCTTTCATATAAGGCACATTGGCGGCATTGGTTACACGATTTTGCGGATAAATAGTGGCCCGCAGATGCGGAATATCCCGCAACGCTTTTTCAGCACGTCCCACACTCAGCACATCTCGGGAAGCATCCAACCCGTCACCTACCATGGAGCTGGCCCGTACGCGGTCTATGTCCGGTTGTTTTAAATCTTTTACATAAGATACTTTATCCAAGGTTACCACCCGGGGTTGTAAGGTGTGCATATCAAAAGTTACCACGCGTACATTATCAAATACAACCGGTTCAAAGCGATCTATCGTGGTTGTTCCGTCGTACCCTTCCCGCACGCGGCCCATATATCCGCCATCGGTAAATGACATTTGGCACACGCCACCGAGTTTATCAAAATTATTAATTTGAATTTTGGTAGAGGTGGGCGTTTGCGCTTTTAAACCCAAGAAAGGGTCTTCTTCCATGGATGCTCCGGAAGGTAACGCACTTCCTTCGGCACGGACTGTCCCATAGGTTGCCTGATAAGGGGACACCATCAATTGCCCAAATTGTTCCAAAGTTAAATATTTGTCTGGGTTACCCAGTGCCCAGCGTTTTTGAAATTTATTAAAGGTGGAAATTTCTTCCGGCGCAAAAGGATAATCTGCCGCAATTAGATTGCGCCGTTCATTTTCTAACGCCACCCACTTGGGGCTATTTAAATAAAATTCCGGCACGGCTTGTTCAAAAAAAGCAGTTTTGCGTCGTTGGGTAAAAAATTGTTTCAAACTGACCGAGGTCCCATCGGGTAACGAAACGGGGCGGTTCCACACTTGGTTAATTAGCGTACGGTTGGAACTGTTAATCCCCGGTTTACTGATTTCTGTATATAAGATTTCCCAATTTTTGCGAAGGCCACTGGCCAGTTCAGCTGAGTTAGTGTACGTAAAACCTTGCTTGAAAGTATAATCTTTCATGGCACTCATTAATTCTTTTAATTGAGCATTGTGAGTAAAAATAGTACCGTCTTCTTCGGCTAATTTTACAAAGGTTTCTACATTCTCATTAAATTTATTTTTATAGTATCCGGACGGTAATCGCTGGGTGCCGGGGATTAATTTGTTACTATACATAAATTCCGGCAGGCGGCCTGTTTCGCGCAGCGGATTTAAAATAATATCCTGTGCTTCTTCCATGGGCAAGTAATACAAAAATTCAATAATATTATTCATTTGCCGGGGCGACATACCTTCAATGGCTTCTACTTGGTCCCGCGGACGGAAATAACCGTTTTTAAAATATTCTAACCAATCGTTGATTAATTGGTCTTCTTGCAATAAACCGGAAGGATATCGTTTGTGGATCGGGTTGCGGCGCGGAGTAGTCACGGTTTTTGCTTGAATCATATTCATAATGGGAATGCCCACATTTAAGTATCCGGCCCTGCTGGAAGAGGAGGGTACCGTGGTGGTAGGGATAGAAACGGGTGGTAAAGTGGGTGTTACAGTGGCTTGCGTAACGGCACGTTCTACCTGGCGGGCAATTTGAGCCGTAGTGGCGGCCTGGGCGGCAGCAGCCGCTTTCGCCGCAGCCGTACCGGCGCGCAGTTCTTTGCCTACTTTAACAAGATTTCCCCCTTGCGCAAAAACGGTGCAAGAGGATGAGAGTAGAAGAATAAAAGTACAAGTGCGTTTCATCTCTTTTATTGTAAGATTTGTTCAAAAAGAAAACAAGGGGCTTTTGACCTATGGGCGTATAGGCCCTTTAAATGATTTAACAAGTAGATTTCCCCAAAATAAAAACCGGGTTAAAACCCGGTTTTTATATTTATGCGCAGAGAGGGACTCGAACCCTCAAGCCTTGCGGCATGCGCCCCTCAAACGCACGCGTATACCAATTCCGCCACCTGCGCGAAAAACAGTGTTACTACGAGGGAAATCGGCGGTAATTACTACTACTTATTCTATCAAAAATAACAACCTTGTGCAACCTACTGCCCAGGGGTTATTTACCAGCGGTGGCCGGAGCCGACGCCGGAATTTGTACATTATCTAACACGGAAGCAGAAGATTGCTTGTTAGACAAAATGGTCAGCACAATCGATGTAGCCATGAGTACGGCGGCCAAAATAGTAGTAAATTTATTTACAGCGTTAAAAGCAGTCGGGCTGGCAAATAAATTGTCGGCACCGGAAGCACCAAAAATACCGGCGGCAGAGCCTTTTCCGCTTTGTAATAATACGAGTAAAATCAACAATATGCAGACGATAAAGTGAATCGTTAAAATAAGTGCGTACATGTAAAATCTCCTTAACAAATTATGTATATATTATACAAATTTTTATAAGAAGTAGATATAAATATCCCCCGGCAAATTTTCTCCGGGGGATACTATAAAAACATTCCTTACTTGGCTAACGCCACCAATCCGGGAAGTTCTTTTTTATAAAAATAGACCGGGCCTAAATCAATAGGCCCGGTTTGTGTTAGCACACAAATTTTTCTAAAAAACTTCCCTTACTTGGCTAACGCCACCAAGCCGGGAAGTTCTTTTCCTTCCACAAATTCCATGCTGGCACCGCCGCCGGTGGAAACGTGAGAAAATTCTTTTTGGTTGAATTTCCCTTTTTTAAGCACGTTTACACTATCGCCACCGCCGATGATGGTGGTAGCGCCGGCTTGGTTGGCAGACATAGAGGCCTGGGCCACAGCGAAGCTGACAAACGGGTCAACCGTGGCTAACGATTTGCCGGCTTCAATCATGGCTTTGGCAATCGCAAAGCTGCCGTTGGCGAAATTCGGGAATTCAAATACGCCCATCGGGCCGTTCCAGAAAATCGTTTTGCATTTCAACAATTCTTCCGTGAATAATTTTTCGGTTTTGGGGCCGATATCCATAGCTTCCATATCCGCCGGGATTTGGTCTACTACCGTGGCTTTAGCCGTTTCGGAGAATTCGTTGGATACGCGGAAATCAATCGGCATCAACATTTTTACGCCTTTGGCTTCGGCTTTAGCCATTACTTGTTTGGCTTCTTCAATTTTGGTTTCGTCCAAGAGAGATTTGCCTACTTCCATGCCTTTGGCTTTTAAGAACGTGTAAGCCATACCGCCGCCAATGATAAGCACGTTTACTTTGTCTAACAAGTTATTGAGGAGTAAAATTTTATCGGACACTTTTGCCCCACCGATGACAGCGGCAAACGGACGGGCCGGGTTTTCCAACGCTTTACCCAAGAAATCAACTTCTTTTTGCACCAAGAAACCGGCGCAAGCGGGCAAAAAGTCGGCAATGGCACTTGTGGAAGCATGCGCGCGGTGTACGGTTCCGAACGCTTCTTGCACAAATACTTCTCCATGTTTGGCAAGTTGTTTGGCAAATTCGGCATCGTTGGCTTCTTCTTCGGGGTGGAAGCGGAGGTTTTCTAACAAAGCGATTTCGCCGTTTTTGGTTGCGGCAACTACTTTGTCGGCTTCTGCGCCGATGCAATCTTTAGCAAAATGAACCGGTACGCCGAACAATTTTTCTACTTCCGCGGCTACAGGAGCCAAGCTAAATTCCGGGCAAACTTTGCCTTTCGGGCGCCCTAAGTGGGCAATCAACACAACGCGGCAGTTGTTGTCTAACAAATGCTTAATGGTTTTTTCGGTAGCAACAATACGTTTGTTGTTATCTACTTTGCCGTCTTTAAGAGGTACGTTGTAATCTACGCGCACCAATACTTTTTTATCTTTCAAATCCATATTTTGGATTTTTTTGATGCTGTCAAAATTCATACTTGTTTGACTCCTTTTTTATTCTTGCAAGAGGTTTGAACCTCTCTGTTTCTATTTTATCAAATTTTCAGAAGTTATTACAGCTGTTATCTGCGTTTTGATTTGGCCAGCAAACGCAAAATTTCCAGGTACAGCCATACTAACGTAACAAGTAGCCCCAGGCCGGAGTACCACTCCATACATTTAGGCGTATTTCCGCGGGAAACCATGCGGGTGATAAATTCAAAATCAAGTAGTAAGTTAAGGGCGGCTACCCCACATATAAAAATACTAATTGCAATAGAAAGCCACGAAGACGAATTTAAATAGGCCGCCTGATGCCCCATAAGCATCCACACCAGGGAAGCCAAGTAGAAAATAGCAATAGCCACCGTGGCAGAGGAAACGGCCACCATAAACGAGTTAGTTACTTTAATAATTCCCGTTTTGTAAATGAATAACATAAAGAAGAATGTTAGCCCGGTTAAGCCCAGGGCCTGCAACACAATGCCGTTGTAATCGGCGGCGTAGCTAAATGATATAAAGCCGAGTAGCAATCCTTCGCAAATGGCATAGATGGGAGCCAAAAAAGGCGAGGCCGCCGGTTGAAAGCGGGACCATAACGCCGCTCCAAACCCTACCAAGAGTAATAGCCACCAAAACGAGAACACTTGAGCTTGGTGTACCCAGCCGAAATATCCCCCCGCCACACACAAAAATAATAGGAAAAACGTTTTATTGATGGTTCCTTGCAAAGTCATGGTGTTGTGTGCCGAAAAAGCGCGGAGATCTTGTTCGTCGGCCCGCAAATCATAACCTTGTACCGGGGCAGTGTTTCCCCGTTGGTTGCTTTTGGCATTTTCAAACGCGGCTTCGTTAAACATCGGATTTTGTGCCATAAGGGCAAATTCCTCCTTAAAAGATATGTTTTCATTTTACCATTTAGCAAGATAAAAAAATACCCCGGTTTTTAATTAGCCGGGGTAGTTATTAAACAGGAATTGATTAGCGTCGGAAATGCGTTTCATCGTGCATGTAATGGTGGGTACTTGCTTTAGGCATAGAACCTATAATTTTTTGCGCTTGCTGTGCCGTAATTTCTACGCGTTTGCCGGAGTTGGCATCCTTGACCGGAAAGAGTTTTTCTAACGCGGCTTTTATATCTGCGTTTAATGGCATATAGAATAAAATGTAGGTGGCGTTGGCCGGTTGTTGGAACGATTCCAACGAAATAGATTCATCCGGGTCGTAGTATAAGGGCTCATCATAGCGTTCTACATCCTGGGTGAATTTTCCTAATTTTGATAAGTTAATCATAAACCCGAAATAACCATTGTAATTACCCGTATCTTTTGCCATTACCGGCACACAATCTTTTTTAATGGCGATTAGCCCATTGGCATTAAGCACTAAGGCACTGCAGGTAGTATTTTCAAATTCTCTAAACACGCGGTCCGGAGCGGCCCCGCTGTAAGCGCGGTCCGCTGAGGAATATCCATCCTGTAAATATTGGTGTTGTATGCGGACGGTGATTTTTGCTTTGGCTACCAATTTGTCAAAGTCACTTGTTGGATTGGCGGCCCAAGCAGCGCGTTTTACACCGCGGCTAATTTGCGCGCGTAATGACGGCGGCGTTACCGTATTTTGAGCCATTACTGCTACCGGTACTACTAACATACAAAGACATGCAATTAATCTCATTTTTTTCTCCTTTAACCCTGAACTTCTTTCTATATAATAAATTTTTATTTATCAAAAAAACAGGAGCAAAAGACCTAACGAAATCAACAAAAAGGGCCCAGAGAAATCTGGGCCCTTTTTAGTGAGACGGATAAATTACATCATGCCGCCCATTCCGCCCATACCGGGCATGGCAGGAGCATGCGCGCCTTCTTTTTCAGGGGCATCGGCCACTAACGTTTCCGTTAAGAGCACGGTTCCCGTGATAGAAGCGGCATTTTCCAGCGCGGTGCGGACCACTTTGGCCGGATCTACTACGCCGGCTTTTAACAGGTCGCAATATTCGTCTTTATCGGCATCGTAACCGTCGGCCGCGCCTTTCATGGAGAGTACTTTATCTACCACTACTGCGCCGTCCAACCCGGCGTTAACGGCAATTTGTTTGAGCGGAGCCGTTAAGGCTTTGCGTACGATATTGATACCGGTGCGGATATCTTCATTGTCGGCTTTGAGGGCTTCCAACGTTTTTTGGCAGCGGGCCAACGCCACACCACCGCCAGGCACTAAACCTTCTTCCACGCCGGCTTTGGTAGCGTTTTTGGCATCTTCCACTTTGGCTTTTTTGGCTTTCAGTTCCGTTTCCGTAGCGGCACCTACGCTGATGACGGCTACCCCGCCGGACAATTTGGCCAAGCGTTCTTGTAATTTTTCTTTGTCGTATTCGCTGGTGGAGTTTTCAATTTGTTTGCGGATTTGAGCCATGCGGGCTTCAATGCTTTCTTTAGCCCCTTTACCGCTAACGATGGTGGTATTTTCTTTATCAATTACCACGCGGGCGCATTGGCCGAGCATGGGTAGTTCGGCTTTGTCTAACTTCATGCCGCGTTCTTCGCTAATGACGTTACCGCCCGTTAAAATAGCAATATCTTCCAACATTTCTTTGCGGCGGTCTCCAAAGCCGGGGGCTTTTACGGCGCATCCTTTTAAGGTGCCGCGCAATTTGTTGACGACTAAGGTCGCTAACGCTTCGCCGTCCACGTCTTCGGCTACGATTAAGAATTGTTTACCGCTTTGTACGATTTTTTCCAAAATCGGCAAAAGTTCGTTCATGGAAGAAACTTTTTTATCGGTAATAATAATGTAGGGGTTTTCCAACACACATTCCATGCGTTCGGAATCGGTTACAAAATACGGGGAGATGTATCCGCGGTCAAATTGCATACCTTCTACAATATCCAGTTGCGTGGTAGCGGTTTTGCCTTCTTCTACGGTAATAACCCCTTCGGCACCTACTTTTTCAATAGCTTCGGCAATCATATTACCGATTTCGCGGTCGTTAGAAGAAATAGTAGCGATTTGGGCTTTTTCTTCTTTGGTTTTTACCGGTTTTTGCATTTTTCCCAACGCTTCTTTGGTAGCTTCTACAGCTTGTTCAATCCCTTTTTTTACGAGCGTCGGGTTGGCTCCTGCCGTGATGTTTTTGATACCTTCGGTAAGCATGGCGTTAGCCAGCACGGTAGCGGTGGTGGTACCGTCCCCGGCGACGTCGTTGGTTTTGGAGGCCACTTCGCGGATAAGCTGGGCACCCATGTTTTCAAATTTATCTTCCAGTTCAATGTCTTTGGCAATGGTTACGCCGTCGTCAATAATAAGCGGCGAACCGAATTTTTTTTCTAATACAACGCTGCGCCCCTTGGGCCCCAAAGTTACTTTTACAGCGTTTGCTACTTTTTCAATACCCGCTTTCATTTTGGCACGGGCTTCATCACCATAAATAATTTGTTTAGCCATATAAGTTAACTCCTTTTAATTTACCCCAAAATACCTAAAATTTCATCTTGATGAATAATTAAGTATGTTTCATCATCTAATTTAACTTCCGTACCGGAATATTTACCATAAAGTACGCGATCTCCTTTTTTTACGTCCATAGGGGCGCGTTCGCCTTTATCGTTTAATTTTCCGGCGCCGACGGCCAATACTTCCCCTTCCATCGGCTTTTCTTTCGCGGTGTCAGGAATGATGATTCCCCCTTTCATCGTTTCTCTTTCAATGGGCTTTACAATTACGCGGTCGCCCAACGGTTTGATTTTAACGTTTGCCATCTTCCATACACTCCTTGTTATAGAATTTTTATATATCGAATCCCGATTAAGTTATTAGCACTCATCCGGGCTTAATGCTAATTTAGCATATTTTTGCGAAAATTGTCAACCCCTTTCTTAGAGTGCTAAAAAAGGGGTTGGTTATCAGACGAGAAAACGCAATTTATTCGTGGGAAAATAACTGCCGTAGCCGTTGCTTTAACGAAATTCTTTTGGGTGGTAGAATTTTAATAAGTACGGCAGAGATATTATCTTGCCCATCATGCTCGTTGGAGGTATGGACCAACTGCTTGCAGAGTTTGACGATAGGCAGTTGGGTGCCGGCACGTAAAATGTCCGCAATTTCGCTTTCGCTTAGTCCTTTGTATAATCCGTCCGAGCATAAAAGCAAAATGTCCCCCGCTTTAACGGGGAATTTTAATAAATCAAATTGTACGTTCTTTTTTATACCCATGGCGCGGGTTAATACGTTTTGAATTTTAGAATGGTCCGCCTCTGCGCGGGTTAAGAGCCCTCGGCGTACATGTTCCATCGCCAGGGAGTGATCTGTCGTAATTTGGAGAATTCTATTATCTCTAAATAAGTACAAGCGGGAATCGCCTACGTGGACGGTGGTGGCACAGTCTTTATCAAACAGTACACCAGTCATGGTGGTACCCATCATCCGGTAAATTTCAGAAGATTGAGCTGTAGAATAAATAGCGGCGTTGGCCAAATTGGCTGCCATTAAAATCTTGCGGTCCACTTGCGGCAATTTGGGTAAGAAATTCACGGGAATAGACAGCGTGCCGTTATTGATTTTGCGGACGGTTTCTGCCAGTACGGAAACGGCAATGTTGCTGGCTACTTCACCGGCGCTGTGCCCCCCCATTCCGTCTGCCACAACCCCCAAACTTAAATTGGAAGAAATGAGTACGTTATCTTCGTTTTTCTCACGAATTTTTCCAATATCGGTTACAGCAGCAAACTCTATATCAAAAGAACTCATAAGTCATCTCCCAATAACAGAGTTCCCACTGTGGTGGTCGTGCCAAACAAGAATAACAAGAGAATCAAAAAACCATAAGCGTTATTGGTTTGGGCATTTTCGTTAAAATTGCGTAGTGGCAACGTGACTGCATACTCCCAAGCTTTCAGACGCATCCGTTGGCTGCCGCCCTGGTAATAACGAACAAGTAAATCTAAGATCAAAGGTTTATTGGTTTCATCAAATAAACCGGGAGCTAGTTTTTCAACACGTGGGCTTAAGACCTCGGCCGCTTCTTTTTCGGATTTGTTAGTCAATTCGTTCGTGCGGTCAAAGTGAACAAATATTTTATTCTTTTGTTCTATCTGTACGCCAATGAGCGTTTCTACCCGATTATCAGACTGCGCCTCCGGTGTAAGTGCAATGTTTAAGCGGCCGGTAAAAGAATTGGTGGTAGTAATTAACGAAGAAGCTGCGCCGGATACGGTATACACCCATATGCCGCCTACTGAAAGCAAAAACAGGAAGGTCGGTAACAAAATACTATCTTTTGAGCGGCGGCTGACCAGGTAATAAGAACAAATAAGCGCCACCAAAAGTGACCCAAATAATATGCCTTGGTAAACCGCAGAAGTAGCCATCGGGGCAATGGATAAATAGGCGCAGGCATAAGCCAATGTCATAGATACGAATAGTAAAGACGAGCCTAAAAACCCTTGTGCGGGTCGGCGGTTTAACGTCCAACAAATGGACAAGCCCCACGCTAAAGCCACAAACAAATAACACAAGTAATATTCGGACGAAAATAAATAAGTAGGTACTTGCGACAGTTCCATAAAGGGAACTTCCGGCGTAAATAATCCCATTAGATAGGAAAAGAAGGCCATCATTAGTAGTACGGTTACCGAGCGGGAAAAGGCCTTTACTTGGGCACCTAAAATAATGACGAGTATAAACATCCCCAAAGCCCAGCCGCTGGCAACGAGTAAGTTTTTATCAAACGAGCCTGCAATAAAAGGCGATATGATGTTACGCACTACGCTTGCGGTAGGCAATATGTTGTCCGAACCTGTTTTCCCTAATGTATAAAAGACAAAGACGGTAAAAGCCGCAATGAGTATGAATAAGGGAATGCAGATAAGAAAACGCAACAACTGATGGCTTTTTTGGGGAGCCAACGAGTTTTGCATTCCGTTACCCGAGCGAAAACTGCGGCGAGTGGCGGTGAACACGTCTATTGGTTTGACATCTTCCGCTTTTAACATGGAAACTTTCTCTTTTTCCTTTCCCTTCTTTGGGGTATGGACAGGATCCAGTTCCAATTTGGTAATGTCCTCTATATTGGGCATTAACGTATTTTTAGGAAGAGACGGTTGGGAAATTTTTTCGTTTTCGGTAACACGTTGCCGTTTCATGCTTTCGGTGACTAAATTTTCATTTTGCACGATTTTAAGCGCGTTTTCTTCCCCTAACTCAATGGCTTTGCCCGTAGTTCCCATTTTTAAGCGTAGTTGGTCTTCGGCGCGCATCTTGCGGAAATACATGAGAGTCTCTCGCGCAGTTGGAAAGCGGTCATCCGGATTTTTACTCATTAATTTCTGAATGGCAATTCCTAACCAGCCGGGTAAATCTTTGCGAATTTCACACGGGTCCGGCACCGGGTCGTTGATGTGTTTTTGGATGATTTCAATGGTGTTTTTTCCGCTGTAAGGAAAGCGCCCAGTCAGTACGTAATACATACTGGCACCGATGGAGTATAAATCTGCACGGGTATCTAAATCTTTTCCCAGGGCCTGTTCCGGCGCGATAAAATAAGCCGTGCCGGCTAATTCGGTAGTTTTAGTAGTGTTTTTATCTTTATCTATTTTTTTAGCGATACCAAAGTCCACCACTTTGGCTTGTCCGTCGGGAGTGATCAAAATGTTGGAGGGTTTAATATCCCGGTGGATAATGCCTTTGGAGTGCGCGGCATCCAACCCTTGCAAGACCCCGTCAAACAAATCAAGTACTAAACCGATAGAAAGGTTTTTTTGTTTTTTAAGAAGGGCAGATAAGGTTTGTCCTTCAATAAAAGACATGACGATAAAATAATAACCCCGTTCTTTCCCTACGTTATATACGTTGACGATGTTCGGATGGTCCAATTCCGCAATAGCGCGCGCTTCCGTAATAAAAAGATCCACGGCTTTTTTATCGTTGGCCAGGGCAGGGCTTAAAATTTTAACACAGACAATTCTATCTAATGCTTTGTGACGGGCTTTGTAGACTGCCCCCATTCCGCCTTCGGCGGTTTTTTGTAAAATCTCACATCCGGAAATTTCTTGTCCTACTAAAGAAGGTTGCGTTGTCATACGTATTCCTTAAATTGATAAATTCAAAACCCTATTATAATTATACAAAAACTGCTTGATTTTATCTTGTTGAACCATTAGAATATAACTGTCAAGGTTATCATATCATATTTTAGGGGTTTTTAGAATAGGGGAGGCCGCCGATTTATGTTAGAAAGTAGTTTTACCTTACTACGCGATATGGGAACGATCGTGTTGGAAAATGGCGACGAAGTCCGTTTTAGTATAGATGCTTACCACGGGTTTCGCTACGTATCGGTGCGGCGCTATTTAAAAACGGATACTTTTGCCGGGGCAACGCGCGACGGAGTAACATTAACTCCGGAAATTGTGCATGCCTTGGTGCCGCGGCTGTTGAATTTGCCCCAAGATATTAAGGCGTTAAAAGACGGCGTAATTGGTAAGTTTGCCAAGCGGCCCGGTATTTGCATTGTGGCTTCTATCGGTACGTTTAAAGGCCATCGCGGACTGGATTTGCGCCAATGGCAGGAAGACGTCGGCTGGACCAAAAAAGGAATTTGGTTGCCGCTTGAAAAATTGCCGGAAGTCAAAAACCTGTTTCAAAAAACCATAGAAGCGTTGGATGAAAAGCCGACCGATGATTTTTAAGAATTTCTCCTCTTCCCCCTCAACAAAAAAGCCCCGTTTAAACGGGGCTTTTTTATGAACAGATTACTTATTTTGTAGGTTGGGCCGAAACGCCATTTTTTTCTAACATTTCTTTTGCATTTTCAAATACGCTGTCCGGCAAGATATCTTTCATGCATTTAAAATGACCTTCCGGACATTTTTTGCTGCCGTGTAAGGCGCAAGGCCGGCAAGCCAAATCTTTGATTTCCATGACGCGGTGCCCTTCTCCGTACGGGAAGAACCCGAGTTCGCGCGTGGTCGGCCCAAAGATGGCCAATGTCGGCACGTCAAAGGCCGTAGCGATATGCATGGGGCCCGAGTCGTTAGTAATAAATAACTTAAAATGCTGCATAAGTGCCATTAAGTCAGCTAAACTGGTTTTACCACACAGGTTGGCCGCGTGGCCTTCGGAAAGTTGGCAGATTTTTTCGCCCAAGTCAGCGTCTTTTTTCCCACCGCCAACTAATACTACTTGTATGCCAAGTTCCGTTTGCAAGCGGGTAATGAGTTTAACAAAATGTTCCATGGGCCAGCATTTGGTCGGCCAGGCACTACCTGCATGAACGCCTACGAGCGTTTTACCTTCCAAATTAAAATCTTTCATCAAGCGTTCCACATTTTCTTCGGCGGACGGCGCATAGCGCATGTTTAATTTTTCAGCGGTGAATTTTTCTTTGACAATGCCTTGCAAGAGCGATAAGTTGCGTTCCGCATCGTGAATCATCCAAGAGAACGGAACGGTTTTTGTGTACAGAAACCACCCTTCGCTGGAAGTGAACCCAATGCGCACCGGCACGTGGGACATCCAGGCAATTAACGCACTTCTGAAACTACGGTGCGGCACTAACAAGATATCAGCTTTGGTATCGCGGATAGCCCGGGCTGTTTTCCAAACGCCGAAAATTTTATTCCATCCCTTTTTATCATTTAAAATAATTTGGGAAATTTCTTTCATGGGGCGGAAAATGTCTTCCGTTTGCGGACGGGTAATTACCACGATTTTGGCTTCCGGGAAGAGTTTGGCCGTTTTTTGGATTAGCGGCGTAGTGAGCACGCTGTCGCCGATAAAAGAAGTTTGGAAAATGGCAATGGTATTTACTTTTTTACCGTTTCCGTTCTCTTCGGTGTGTTTATAAGCCCAGTCGCCCAGTTTAGGAGCTTTGTAAGTAACCGGGATATTCCATTCTTTCAGTGCGTTTAAATATTTTTCCAGCGTATGTTTTTCCAACACCGGGGAAGTTTTACGAAAACGTACAAACATCCGGCGGGCGACGGCATTTTTGTCGTAGCGAACGCGGTTGGGAATTTTGCTAAAAAATCCCATTAATATCGTTTTTAACGTGCCGTGTAAATCTAACAAATGAGTGAACTGACCCGCGCGGATTTGACGGATGTTGCCCCACAAACTTTTTTTGGCTACCATAATTTCGTCAATATCCGGGTGCCCGGCCAACACTTGGGCAAACTGCGGCTTAACAAGAAGAGTGATGTGTGCGTCCGGCCAAGCGGCTTTAATGTTCTTATATACCGGGGAAGAAAGTACAATATCTCCTAAAGAAGATAAACGTATTACCAGAATTTTAGGCTTTTGTTTGTTCATAATTATCCACCAATTCTATAATTTTGTCGGTCGCTCCTTTGAAGCTGAGCGCCGTGGCGCGGGCGTGAACAGACATATTTTCCAGTTGTTCAGGGTCCGCCATTAAACGCAAAACGGTTTGTTTGAAATTCGTTTCATCTACGAGTACTCCCCCGCCGGATTCCAACAAGGCTTGGGCGGTTAGCGGGGCATTATAAAAGTGTTTTCCGAAAAGAACGGTTTTAGCCAAAATAGCAGGTTCCAGTAAATTGTGCGCACCGCGCGGAGCGATAGATCCTCCCACAAAAGTCAGTGTAGCGCGGGAATATAAGGATTGTAACAATCCCATCACATCAGCACAAAGTACATCTAAATTTTTGCCTAATTTCCCTTCGCTCAGTAGCGCATAGTGTAAGCCGCTTCTGCGTAACGTTTCGCGAATTTCCGGCATGCGCTCCAAATGGCGGGGCGCAAAGATGATTTTTATTTCGTGGCGGATCAGTTCCTGCGCGGAGCGGAATAAAATAGTTTCTTCTACCGGGTGAGTGCTGCCAAGCACTAAAATTTGTTTTCCGTTCCAGCCAAGTGTAGTAAGCATTTCATCTACTTCGGCGGTGCGGGCCGGAGCATCGTTTAAAGTGTCGTATTTGATGTTGCCGCAGACGGATATTACTTCTTCCGGAAGTCCGATACGCGTGTAATATTCGGCGGCTTCTTTGGTTTGTAAGGCCGCTAACACGAGCGGTTTGAAAATGCGTTTAAAAAGGGGTTTTAACAGACTATACGCTCGGGCAGAGCGGGCAGAAATGCGGCCGTTAATAATAAAGGTGGGCAAGTTAGCCCGGTTGGCGGCTTCCAGTAAATTGGGCCAAATTTCCCGTTCCACAATAAAAAGACGGTGCGGCTTGGCTATTCGGATAAACCGGCGGCAGGCCGGATAAAAATCCAATGGCATCAAAAGCGCTTTGGTAATAGCGGGGTTTTTTAGAGCCGTTTCTTTACCGGCTTGCGTGGAAGTGGTGAGCAAAATAGGACGTTGATATTTTTCTTTCAGGCGCAGGATAATTTCCCGGATAGATAGCACTTCCCCCACGCTGGCACAATGAAACCAAATGGCACCGGTAGGGATATCGCCTTCTTTTTCCAACCCGAAACGTTCACGTAATTCCTGCCCTAGATGTTTTAGTAGGCCGCGCCGGGCGGAAAACAAAAAACCAATGATTACACACAGCGCTGCCAACGGAAAAATCAAATTAGTCAGCCACAATAATATAAGTCCCATATGTTCCTATTATATGAAATTTGAACCCTTGCTGTTTAGTTTTGCAAAAATACGCGGCCTTTTTTATTGACAAGACCGCGTATAAAAATTATTCATTTACTGTATCTTCTGCAGGTTTCTTTTTAAATAAACTACCCAGAGCTTTTACCGTTGCCTGGGCGGCTTTAGCCGTATCATTTGCAGCAGTGGAGGCAGCTTTTCCGGTTGTTTTAGCGGCACCCGAAGCCACATTTCCTGCCGTGCTAGCCGTTCCTTTGGCGGCCGCTTTTGCGGTTTTGACGCTTAAGATACCGCTTACTACGGAGCCCACCGTATTTAACACATCTAATTTCCCGGTAGGATTATCCAACGTGCCGCCGATTTTAATAATAACCGGCGTTTGCTTGGTAATCAAGGTAGCCGATACTTTCATATCCAGCACGTTGGTGTTGAAATCCAACGTACCGCTTCCGTTTAAGTTAGTAAGAGAAGAAACAAACGACGTTTTGGTAATGGCCATGTTTCCATTGGTGAACGTGTAAAGGCCTTCCCCGCTTGTAAAGGAAATTTCGCCTTTACGGGCGTTGGCAGACGCTTCAAACAAGTTGATATTTAATTTGCCGGCGACCGAGTGAATAATTTTAAGCGGCAGTAAAATCAAACGGGCTACTTTGCTTTGTTTTATGAGATTGTCTAAGTTGGTAATAGCTCCCGGTTGCAGGGCAAAGGTGACTGTACCGTTTGCTTTGTTCATAGATTCGGTAACATTTGTTAAGGCAATGTTAGCAGAGAATCCCTCCGAGCGGAAGTAAGGAACCGAAATCTCCCCTATGTTTAAGTCCGCGCGGATATTCATGGGTTGTTCCGTCGCAGTAGTTTGGTTAGATGGGGTAGAAGCGGTTTCTTCTGCGGTTGTTTCGCTTTGCTCAAAAGACGGGAGGTCGGTAAGCGTTAATTTGTCTAGTTGAAGTTGCAATCCTATATCCATTACATCTTTGATTTCTTTATATGTAGCGGAAGCAGTAAACGTTTCTCCGTTTAATTTACCGCGTAGCGATGGAATGGAGATATTCTGCAAGGAGTTTAACTGAATGGTGCCGTCCGTTTCCGATAAAGTAAAAGGTTTATACAAAGCACGTAATTGACGTAAGGTAATAGTGCCGCTGATATCTTTTCCGTCTTTTTTATCGGTTGCTTTGAACTTGCCGGAAATAGTACCGGTGGGGCTGAAATTAATGGAATCCGTCATTTTCACTAGTTGCGCAATGTCGGCTTTTAAATTGCCGGTGATGGCGTAAGTGACGTTTTCTCCCCCCCAGCCGACGTTGCCAGCCGCGTTAAGCGCACTATCCAATACGGTCATAGCGGCGTTGGAGATGACGGCGGTGTCGTGATCTAAATCAATAGAGGCCTTTAGGGCTAGATTAATCACCGGTAACGTAAAGTTTGGTAAGTCCGGTAAAAAGTCGATAAATGACAAATTGCTAAGGCCGGACAAAGCCCCGGTTAAATCCACTAGCGGAGCATTAAAATTTTCCACTTTGCCTTTTAACACAACACGCACATTTTTGTAGGTGGCTGAGATGTGGTCCACCAGTGCGTAAGCATTTTCCATTTGCAAATTGGCCAAAAAGAGTTTTAAATCTATTTCTACCGGCACAAGTACGTTGGGGCCGGTTCTATCCTGAAATTGAGAAGTAAAATTGACGGTGGCCGAAAAAGGTTCGTCCAAATCAAAGTTATTAATATTAAGGTTTAAGTTGTCCAGCCCTGCGTTCGTACCGGTTTCTAAATCCTTATAGCGCAAGTTGCAGTTGGTAACAATTATGTGTTCGGCCGTAACAGCCACGGAGGAGGTTTCCTGGGTAGTGGTAGCGGGAACGGGTGTTTGTTCTTCGGTGGTAGAGGTAATTAACGAGTCAAAATTAAAGCTGCCGTCTTTTTGCTGCACAATATTTACGTCCAGCCCATCTACTAAAATGGTTGAAATTTCTACGCGTTTTTTAAGTAGTGGCAACAACGCTACTTTGGCTTGCAGTTTGTTGGCTTTTACAAAGGTACCATCTGCAAAGGAGGTGTTTTCCGACATGGAAAAGTTAGAGAGCGTAACTCCGATTAAATTAAAAGAAATTTTATCAAATGCGATTTCCCGGTGTAATGTGTTTTGTGCATAAGACAACGTCATCGCTTTGATTTTTTCCGGCGGATACATCCACCGCAATACGGCCAATGCTGCTACTAACAAAACGGCTGACACGCCGGCAAGAATGAAACTCCACTTCATTAACTTTTTTATCATAAAGTCCTCTATTTTTCTTTTTCGTCGGTTTTAATTACTTCGGCTTCAATAATATTGTCTTGTTCCAGTTTTTGTTGCCGAAAAGAAACCAAATCTTTATGTAGTAGTGATAAGATAAATAACACAAAAGCTCCGTCGTCCGTAATACCTAACACGGGCAATACATCCGGCAGCATATCAATGGGGCTAATTAAATAAATTACACACAAAATAGCCCAAAAAAACGTGCTCCACGGCATTTTATATTTGCCACGTAAAATGGCCCATACCATGGGGAAGAAAGAGGCAAGATCCGAAAAAACAGTCTTAGGGTTTAGTTGCATACATGTTCCTTCTAAAAAATAGGAGTCCCTGACAACGGGCAGGGGCTCCCTGGTTTTAAAAAATGATAAATCTCATTTGGACATTTTAATAGTGGAATCACTATCGTCGTCTTTATGGGATTTGTTTTGCGGCATTTGTTCCCATTTGGTTCGTTCCAATTCAATCTGCTTGGCCATTTCATCATCAAATAAAATGGTAGGCATGCGGTCTTCTTCTTCCATTACTTTGATGTTTTCTTCCGGCTTAGGCTGATATACTTGGTCCAAATGTTCTTCGGTCAAGTCTTCTTCCATTTCGCTGGAATGAAGCGTAGATTGAAAAACCTCCACTTCAATTTTGGGCTTTTCGGCTTGTTGTATTTGGACCAAATCCGCCCCGTTTAATGTTTGGGTGGAGAGCAGTTGTTCTTCCGAAATTGTATTGGAACCCACTACTTCCGGTTTGTCCATATCAATAAACAGTAAGGTGAAATAAGCTCCGCTTGCGGCACCCAGTCCCCAAGCAATCACCCCCAAAATAAAGGGAAAAATCATAAAGACAAACGAGTGCGTATTCATGCCGCTCATGGTTAACGGAACTACCACTGCAACTAAAACTGCTACCAGCACGCCGTAGACTACAAGCGGCAGGAGGCCTAGTATAAAGGCGCAAAACAATTTGCCAAAGTTGCCGCGGGATAAATCCCACGCGTAGGAGCACGCTTCAATCGGCCCTTGTCCGCGCAGGGCAATGGCAAAGGGCACGAAGAGTAGTAAGCGAATCAGAATATATACAAATATGATTGCGCCCACAATCCCTAAGCCGGTTAGCATAGACGGGGACGGCGCAACCATGCCAAATTGGCGAAGCAAAAGAGCTGCGGCAAAGGCAAGAGCCGCCACACAGATGTATAACAAAATCATAAACAGCAGGTGGTAGATGCTCGGTAAAAACGAATTGGAAAAAGACTCGCCAAACCCATTATCCAATTTTTCTGCTTTGGAACCGAAGATCCGAATAGTTAATACGGTGATAAAAGATTGAAAAAATAGCTGAAAAAGAAATAAGATTATTCCGCCAATGGCTAACAATGCTAAAGAGCCAAGAGGCACAGCTGTCATTTGGAAGAAAAACGCACCAGCGAAATAGATCCCAGCTCCTAACCCGGAAATAACGAGTACACCTAGGAGTTGGCCTATCGAACGAAAAGTAATTCTAAACCCTTCTACTAATAGTTCAAATAATGAACGACGTCGTGTTAGTTCCATAAATTTCTCCTTTACTATTTTTATTATAGCAAAACATAGGTCGTAAAATGCAAATTAAAATTTATTTTTTAAATGTTGTGCTGCCACGTAGGCACTGCTCCAGGCCCAATGCAAATTAAACCCGCCCATGCGCCCGGTAACATCCAGAGCTTCTCCTATTACATACATTCCCGGTGTTTGGCGAACTTCCATCGTAGACGGATTAATTCCGCGCGTGTCTAAACCGCCGGCTGTTACTTCAGCTTTTGTGTAGCCGGATGTCCCTACGGGGATACATGTAAAATGATGAATTAGCCGGGCGGCCTTGTCTAATTCGGCACGGGATGCGTTGGCTAAATCTCTATCCTGCGTGCCAAGCAAGATTTTGGCGATTTTTTTAGTCGGGAAATAATCGGCTATTACTTGCGAAAACAAGCGGGAAGAATTTTTATGCGCAGCAAAAATACGACTTACATTTTGAGAGGGTAAAAAATCAATTTCCACTTGTTGGCCGGGTTGCCAGAATAAGGAGGTTTGCAAAATTGCCGGGCCGCTAAAACCGTCATGCGTAAAAAGCAAAGCATCCGTTTCGGTGTGTTTTTCACAACTAACTCGGGCAGGTAAACTGTTGCCAGCCAGTGTGCTAAAAACAGTTCGTAAATTTTTGGGTAAAGTAAATCCACACAAGGCCGGTTGTTGTTCTACAAAGGGCCAGTTTTCTTGTTGGGCCATTTTAGTAATAAAGGAGTTTCCACCTAATTCGGGGTAGGATATTCCCCCCGTGGCCAGAACTACGTGTTGGGCTTGAATCGTGCCGGCGGATGTGCGCAAACAGAAAACCCCGTTCATTTGCTGGATATCTAATACCCGCACATTGGTTGCCAGGCGGGTGTGATGTTCTTTGGCGCGTTTAACGAGCAAGTGCACTATATCGCGGGCGGAAGATTTGGTAAATAGACGGCCTTGCTCGCGCTCTTCCAACGGAATGCGGGCCTGGTCTAATAACCGGATAAAATCGTCTGCCTTAAAAGCCGCCAACGCACTTTTGCAAAAATGTTTTTGCGCACAACGGTAATCGGCCGGTGAAACAAATCTATTGGAAAAGTTGCATTTCCCCCCGCCGGAAACGCTTACTTTTAGGGCGGGCTTTTCCAGGGCTTCCAGCACAATTTTGTTTGCATCAAAACTGCCCGCACAAAATAATCCCGCGGCCCCGCCACCGACGATAGCCGTATGAAATATAGTTTGTTTATCTTCGGGTAAAAGACTCATACTTATAAGATAGCAAAAAAATGGGTAGAATTTGGAAGAATATGCTATACTTTATTAAGAAAAATTACGGATAAGGTATGACAACAGCCACCCTTACTTCAACAAAAGAACTACAACAGCGGCTCGATTTTTTTGAGCAAGAATGCCGCCGCCGCGGTTTGCGCGTGACCGAACAACGCCGTGAAATTTTTAAAACGGTTGCCTCCTCACATTCTCACCCGAGTGCGGAAGATGTATTTGCCGTGGTGCGTGAAAAAATGTCTAACGTTTCATTAGATACGGTTTACCGTACGTTAGCCTCGCTAGCGGATATGGAATTGATCCTGCGGGTAGGTACGGCCTATAAAGAACGCTTTGACGGAGATTTGCGTCCGCATGCACACTTTATTTGCTCTGATTGCGGCGAAGTGTACGACATTTTTTATAATTTGGACCATATGATGCTGCCCTTGCAAGAGGCATTTTCGTGCGGGGACGTGCGCCAAATTAATTTGCAGTATAAAGGACTTTGTAAACAGTGCCAAGAGAAACGAAAATCGGGTACTGTTTCATTTTAAAATAAGTATAGGAGAAATGTATGGAACTCAAAGGCTCTAAAACTGAAAAAAACCTGCAAACGGCTTTTGCGGGTGAATCACAAGCTCGTAACAAATATACGTACTATGCTTCTAAGGCAAAAAAAGAAGGATTTGTGCAAATCGCCAAAATCTTTGAAGATACCGCCAACAACGAAAAAGAACACGCCAAATTATGGTTCAAAGCTTTGCACGATAATGATATTCCCACCACCGCTGCCAACTTATTAGATGCGGCCAACGGCGAAAACTATGAATGGACCGATATGTATGTTCAATTTGCCAAAGAAGCCAAAGAAGAAGGCTTTGATAAACTTGCTTTTATGTTTGAAGCCGTCGGCAAAATTGAAAAAATGCACGAAGAACGCTACCGCAAACTGTTAAAGAATGTGGAAACGAATGCCGTGTTCCAAAAAGCCGGTATTGTGATGTGGGAATGTGCCAACTGCGGACACGTAGTAATCGGCGAAAAAGCCCCCGAAGTTTGCCCGGTGTGCAATCACCCGCAAGCCTACTTCATGATTCACCCGGAAAACTATTAAGTGTATCTGTTTGTATCAGAAAGCCCGCTGCGAAAGGCGGGCTTTTTTGTTATACTTATATTTATGAAAACCCCAAAAAAAGTAGCTTATAGCATGGCGTTATTTCTGGCGGGCACACTCACGCGTTTGGGAATTGGCATTTACGTCTTTGTGTGTTGTTGGTTTCACTTGTACGACGCGTCTTTTTTGGCTTTAGTTGGGGCGGCGGTTCCGTTTATTGTTATTTTGGCAGCATTCTGGATCTTGGGGCGGGCATTCCCGGATGAAATTGTAGATTATCGGGCCGGCCTTATAGAATTTCCGTTTGCCACCCCCTCCCAAATTCATTTGGCTGATTTAAAAGAAATACACCTTTTGCCGGAAGAAAGAACCCGCAAAGGCAACACCAAACAACCCATTGAATTTGTGCTGAATGACGGACAAGTGGTCAAGGGGTATGGCTCTTATAAATTTTTTAGAGACATTAGCGATTATGCCGAGGTATATGATACGGATGGCACGCCTTTTTATCCTAAAGAAACGTACAAGTGGAGCATTGTGGCAATATGGGGGCTGTCGGCCTTGATTGCAACAGGCGGAATTTTATCCGTCCTTTGCCACTAGCGTTAAGCGTTTTTCTTTTTGAGTAAATCTCGCACGAAGTTGTAGTAGATGTTGTTAGGTGCTTTTTTGAGCGTTACTTCCGTCTGTTCGTACGAAACAAAGCCTTGCTCTAGGGCAATTTCTTCCAAACACGCAATTTCCACACCCTGATTTAATTGCATGCTGTGCACAAAGTTGGAGGCCTGTAACACGCTTTCATGCGTCCCTGTATCCAACCAAGCAAAACCGCGGCCCAATTTGGCCACTTTTAATTTCCCGGTTTGCAAATAGAGTTTATTTAAGTCGGTAATTTCCAACTCGCCCCGCGCAGACGTTGTTATCATAAAAATACAGCCCGGTAACGGCGAAGTTGCTTTTAGGGTTAGCCGGTTTTTCTTCTAAAGAGATTGCCTTTCCTTCTCTATCAAATTCTACCACGCCAAAACGTTGCGGGTCACCCACTTCGTAGGCAAATACGGTGGCGCCGGTATGCTCGCGCATGGCTTGGGCTAGTGTATCGCCAAATCCGTTCCCGTAAAAGATGTTATCTCCCAAAATTAAAGCACAATCATCCGTACCGATAAATTCTTCTCCCAGCAAAAAAGCATCGGCGATGCCGCGTTTGTCGTATTGGATTTTATAAGAGAGGTGTAATCCCCATTGGCTGCCGTTTCCCAATAATTTTTGGAAATTGGCATTATCTTCCGGGTTGGTGATAATCAAAATGTCTTTAATGCCCGCTTGCATAAGCACAGAAAGCGGATAGTAAATCATCGGTTTGTCGTAGATGGGTAATAAAATTTTGGAAATCGGTAAAGAAGCAGGATACAGACGCGTTCCGGCACCGCCGGCTAAAATAATACCTTTCATAAATTCTCCTTAAACTAACTTTCTCTTATTATACTGATTTTGGGTTTATTTTTCATTTATTAACCGTTTCGCACAGGATTCTACAGCTTTTTTAAGTTCTTGAGCTTGCTTAATAAAAGCGCGGCCGGAAAGAGAAATGGGGTCTTCTAACGGGGTCTTTTTGCCAAACGCAAAATCGTTGAGTAGCCATAATTTATCCGTATACTGAGCGTAGCGGTCCTGTAACGAACATAAATGTTCGGGTTCCATACAAAATACGAAATCGGCATTTTGCAAATCTTCTGCAGTAAGTTGCGTAGGGGTATGAGATACAAACGAGATATGGTGAAGTGAAAGAAAATCTTTTATTTTTTTCGGTACAGTTAGTTGCGGATCCACATACAAGCCGCGCGAAAACACCGTCGCTGACGGGAGTAACTGCTTTAAAAATTCCTGTGCCAGAAAACTGCGGCAGAGATTGGCGTGGCAAATAAATAAAATCTTCATAGGATACCTTTGCATAAATTTTATAATATATTGGTATGGATGTGTTTTTAAAAATTCTGCTCGTTATACTGCTTTTTTTTACGCCGTTTGCTTTTGCCGGCACCGAGCCATGGTCATTTTTGGTGATGCAAGGTGGTGTGGCTGCTTGTTGGATACTTCTTTTGTTTTCTCGTAGGCATTTACTTTTTTCTTCACTCCTTAAACCGGTTTATTACTTATTCGGCTTTTTGTTACTTCTTTGTGTAATACAGTTTTGTTTCCCGAAAAATTTATTGATGGCAATTCCTTGGTATCCCATTACACTGATGCCGCTTTACACCTGGGAACATGCAGCGTTATTCCTAACATATGCCGGCGTTTTTTCTTTAATTCCGCAACTTTATGTTTCTCAAGACGATACAAAACGGTTGCTATTCTGGGTGTTGATTAGTGCGTCGGCGGTAGCACTATGTGCGTTTAGTTTGCCGCAAGGAGATTATATTTTTCAGTTAGTGGGCCGACGCGGTGGCGTGGGGCCGTTTTTAAACCGCAATCATGCGGCAATATTTTTTATGATGGGTGCGTTGGCAACGCTAGGACTTTTCTTTACGCAAGGATTAAAGGCCGCTCGCTCCACATTTCGCGGACAGCGGCGTGCTTTTTATTGGCAGCAAGGTTGTTTGTTTGCCGTCTTTTTGGGATTGTGTTTTGCGTGTATCATGACGCGCTCGCGCGGCGGTATGTTGTCTTTATTATGTGCATTGTTTTGTTATGCATTTTTATATGCATACGCCATCCCGTTAAAATTAAAAAAACGGCTTAAAAATGTGTTTATGACGTTAGTCGTTTTGGTGCTTTGTATGGGATGGATTACAACGCATATTAAGGAAATCAACGTATTTGCCCAACGCGATCCGTACGCCACGGAAGCAACCCGCCGCATGCTGTACCGCACGAGTTGGAAAGTATTAAAAGATTATCCTGCCTGGGGCATTGGGGTAGGGGCGATGCCGGTGGTAATTACTTCGTATGTGGAGTGGCCGGTAGATAGTTATATTGAGCGTTTGCACAACGATTGGTTGGAGATTTTACTGGGTGTAGGATATGTGGGAGCCGGCTTTATCTTATTCGGATTAGGGTGGTTTGTTTGGCTGGTTCTTCGGCGGCTCAAACAGTTGGAAACGCGTAAACAATTGCTGTTTGCGGCGGTGTTAAGTGCGCTAGCAGGTATGTGCGTGGGAAGTTTTGTAGATTTTCACTTTTTTATTCCGGCTAATGCCTTCCTGTTTTTTGTATTACTGGGAGTTTTAGGCGCTCCCACCTATGCCAAGGGTCATATTTATACCCTTTCCCTCTCGTTACCAGTTAAAGTATTTGGCGTAGCGTTAGTGGTGTTAGCACTCTATGTACCGCTACAAAAGGCGATTGCCTGGCGCGGGTTTGTGTTTGGCAAGGGATTAAAGCGTGATGCACAACTTGCTCTATACGAAAAATCGTTGCGTCATTACCCCTCCCCCCATTATGCCATTCGTCTCGGAAATGCGTATTACAACGCTTCCTTACGAGCCCAAACGCCCGAGGAACGCCAAGCATTGCGAGCCAAGGCTTTTCACACGGCGCGTATATATTTGCAACGCTATCCCAAAGATAAAGAACTCTCGTTTTTGTACATGCGTTCGCGTCCATAAATTCTCTCTGGGCAAACGTCTAAAAAAATAGTAAAATATAACTATGAAGAATTATACCTTACTATTGGTTTGCGGAGCGGTAGCCTTATTGACGGCTTGTTCCAGCCAACCTGCTAAAAAGACCACGACGGTGGCAACTTCCAAAACTATTACGCAACAGGACGTGCTTCAAGGTATTGAGCAAGTACGCGCCTCTCACGCCTATTTATTACAGCCGGGCGATTTGTTAGAAATTCAAGTATTTCGCGAAGAAACGATGGATCGTACCTTACGCATCAGCGGGAACGGAGCTATTACGTTCCCGTTAGTTGGGCCCGTATACGTTGCCGGTAAATCGTTGCAAGAAGCCGAAGAAACCTTGGCTGAGCAACTTAAAACATATTTACGAAATCCTCAAGTATCTATCTTAGTAAAAGAATACGGTAACAAAACGGTTTACGTATTGGGCCAAGTACAAAAGCCGGCCGCTATTCAAATTCCACCGGAAAAACCGCTTACGGTGTTAGAAGCCATTACTTCTGTGGGCGGATTTACCGAAGTAGCCAATACGTCTAAAGTGCGCGTGTTGCGCATGCAAAACGGCAAACAAAACGCCATTGATGTAGACGTTACCCAAATCACCAAACAAGGTAACAAATCTATGGATATTGCGCTAGCTCCCGGAGATGTTATCTTCGTGCCG
The DNA here is from genome assembly GCA_902794125.1 of uncultured Elusimicrobium sp. Taxonomy (GTDB): domain Bacteria; phylum Elusimicrobiota; class Elusimicrobia; order Elusimicrobiales; family Elusimicrobiaceae; genus Avelusimicrobium. The sequence continues at coordinate 56,681 of CADBFX010000002.1, forward strand.
CAAAGTATGTTCTAACGGATAATATATGAATACAAATAGTGAAGAATTAGATTTAAACGAGATTATTACTATCGTTTTTAAACGCTTTTGGCTGATTGCCGGCCTGGTTGTTTGCGGGCTGGTGGCAGCTATTTTGGTTAATACATTCATGCGCCCAATGTACGAAGCAACGGCACTACTGATGATTAACAAAGAAGATGCCGGAAAATTGGATGCAAGTTCTTACGGCTCTTTTATGAGTGAGGAAGATTACTACCGTACACAGTACCAACTTTTGGAAAGCCGCTCTTTACTGGAACGTGTTTATCAACAATTAGATTTAGATCAATACGAGCAATTTGCCAATCCCAACGGCGTGAAAAAATTGCACGGGGCGCTCAAAATTTCTCCCATCACCCGCAGCCGTTTAGTTAATGTCAGCATCCGCGCATATGACCCACAACTGGCAACTGAAGTGGCTAATGAAGTAGCCAATACTTTTGTGGCGGAAAATATCAGCAACCGTATTTCTATGGGGCAGGACATTATTCGTGCCTTGGAAAGTTCGGAAAACACGCCGGAAGAACAGGAATTGTTGAGTTCCATGCCGCAAGTGATGAACAGCGATTTTATCAAATCACTTAAACAGCAAGTAGCGGCACTGGAAAGCCAAAAAGCCGAACTGTCGGCTAAATATACAAACCAACACCCGGAAGTGTTGTCTGTCAATGGGCGGTTGGAAGCATTGAATGCTCAAATTGCACAGGAAACCCGCCGCTTGGTGCAGAGTATTAAAATTGAACTATCCGGCCAGTTTTCGGGCAATAATATCCGCGTAGTGGACCCGGCGATTGTGCCGTTAAATCCGATCCGCCCGCGCAAAATGATTAATTTGGCTATTGGTATGTTGGCCGGTGGGTTACTGGGTCTGTTAATTGTGTTTGCGTTGGAATTTATGGACCAAAGTATCAAGTCCTCCGAGGATTTGGAAAATAAATTACATTTGGGATTTTTGGGGTTTATTCCCTACGAAAAAAAGACGAAAGAAAAAGAGCGCGAAACCGAATATGCCACCATGCTTAAAAAAGGTAATTTCTTGTTAGCCGAAAATGTGCGCAGTATCCGCACCATGTTAGGGTTTTCCCTGTCGGAAGCTCCGAAAGCACCCTTTTTGATTACCAGTGCTGTGCAAGGCGAAGGAAAAAGCCATTTATCTGCCAACTTAGTAGTTGCGTTGGCGCAAGCCGGTAAAAAAGTGTTGTTAATTGACGGTGATTTGCGCCGCTCTCGCTTGCATAAAGTCTTTCGCGTGTCCTTAGATAAAGGGCTTAGTAACATTTGGTCGGATATTGCTGAAACGGCCGACTATGCGGCAAATATACAAGCTGTGGCGGATGTGCCGAATTTGTTCGTAATGACTTCCGGACAACGTCCCCCCAACCCGGCTGAATTGTTAAGTACGCCCAAACTAAATGATTTTATCAACTGGGCCCAACAAAATTACGACCATGTGATAGTAGACTGCCCGGCTATTTTGCCGGTGGCCGACAGTATGTTGTGGGGCCGGTATATTCCGCGTGCTATTTTTGTGGTGCGCTATGGTAAAACCAATACTAAACTTGCCCAAACGGCGTTGGATAAATTGCAACAAGCCGGTGTAAAGATCTTGGGGGCTGTTATCAGCCAATACCGTCCGCAAGGGCTTTCGTACGGTAAGTATGGGTATTACAAGAGCTACCATTATTACGAAGATAAAAAATAATTCTTTGCAGGTTTGTAAAAATATCCCGCTGATTTCCAGCGGGATATTTTTTTGTAATTATTCATTCTATCTTTGTTCCCGGGTGAACGAACATCCCATACGGCATAAACACTTTTTAAGGCTACGTACGTGGCGCATCTCAAATAATTACTAAGGTCTGCTGTCGTTATAACGGTTTGGTTTTCGGAGAAGTGAGCAGATAAGAGGACGAGAAATTTGAATTAGAGTAGAAAAGCCGACTCTTTTTCCCCCATATTTTCCCCATAAAAAACCCCGGGGAATTTTCCCCGGGGTAAATATATTGCAAGTTTTGATTAGAACATCGCTTTTACGAATACACCGGCTTTATTGTTTTCGTATTCGGCCCATTTAGCATCGGAAGTGCGGGTGCGGTATTGGTACCATACACCGGCCATTAACCAATCTCTGAACAAGTAATCTACTTGCGGGCGAACCGTGTAGAGCGTATCGCTGCGGCGTTTGTTTTCCCACGCAGCACGGCGGGAATAGGTCATGTCTTCCCAACCTAACAGTAAGCTGGCGGAAAGTTTGTTGTTGAATTGATGCCGCGCCGTTAACGCTACTAACGTATCAGCAAAATAGCGGTTGGCATCATACAACGTTTCTTCCATTTTGCGTTCGCCGGATAAGGTGAACGTATCGCGTTGGGTGGGTTTATACGTCAAAGCTGCATAGTAACCAAACAAGTCCGGGTGGTTGGACGCGCCGGCTAAATCGTGCGAGTAATCGCGCATGGCATAGGTTACTTTAGCGGTACCGTTTACTTTCGGCGCAATTTGACCGTTGATCCCTAAACCGACTTGATGGCCGGTAGAATTGTTATCGCCATTTTTATCATAGACGATATCCGAGAACATATATTCGGCAAAGATATTGGTTTTGGTATTGAAGTTGTAGAATACTTGCGCCCCGGCATTGACGCGGTTGCGGTTCAAGTAATTCATAGCACTTTCGTAATAGTGGTCAAAAATATCTTCGGCCAATAAACCAAAGCTGATGAGCTTTTCATGGCTGGTTTGGTAAGAAGCATAGGCCGTATTGTTTAACCGTTTGTAACGTTCGGTAAGAGAGCTGTTGGCCGGGTCCGAGGTGTAGAGGACGCGGTCGCCCAATTTTAAGAATTGATTGGCTACTTCTACGGTGCCTAAAGCGTCCCAGTAGTTGTTTTTGCTCGGCTTTTCGGTGTAAAGATTATAACCTACTAAAGCACCGGCTTTTAAGTTTAAGCTGCTACCGGGAATTTGAGCTTTATAATCAGCCCCCACACGGGTGGTGCTGATGAACGAATCTTTTTTATCCGTCCCTTTTTTAAGATAGATATTATCGTCGTAGCTAATATCTTCGGTTACTAAGAATTTCACCGGGCTGGCGGCAAAAACCGGAGCGGCCAAGATGAAAGCCAACGCAAGAGTTAATAATTTTTTCATGTAAATTTTTCCTCCTTTCATCCATTAGCGCGGAGCCGAAGGACTGAGCACTTCTTCTTCCGTTACATATACGTTTTGAGTCGCTTGTTCGCTAGCGGCGCTGATTTGTGTTAAGGCAACTACTGCTTCCGGAGCAATAAAGGAGAATTCATAAGAAGCAACTGTGTCGCCCGGTTCAGCGGTAACAACAGAGGATACACGTTGGTTTTGGGTGTTCCCCGTTGTCACATTTTGGGTTATGTCCTTCGTTTTTTCTGCTATAATTTTCTCTTTGACGGCAGAAGCTTTTTCATTGGCTTCTTCTATTTCTGTATCCGTTTGAGTGGTGGCAACTTGTTTAGTGGCAGAAGCCGTTGTATTAGCAGAAGAGCTGGAAGATACGTTATTTACGGCCGGTCTAACCGGGGTAACCGCTTGCGCTACAACGACGGGAGCTGCTTGGCGTTGGGCTACTTGCGCCAACGGGGATGCTTCTTGTACGAAGGCATCTTGTTGCGCCCAGGTATTATCTACCGGTTGCGCAGCAGTCGCAGCGACGGAGGTGGATTTTTTTTGATTGTTTTCCACCGAAAAATTATTATAGGCTGCTTGGGCAACAAACGCAACAACTATTGCCGCTACAATCCCTATTAATACGTTTTTCATTGCAATATACTTCTCCTCATGATATTTAAAGTTAAACTAACATCATAAATTTTAGCATTTTTTATCCATTTGCAACAAGTAGAAAAGGATTATTTTTTGATCCACGAAAAAATCTTTAGTAATAAAGTGCGTAAACCGAGCCCCAACAGAGTGCCTGCAGAGTTGTGGATTAAGTCGTCCACGTCACAACAGCCGAGATGGAAGGCATACTGTAACGATTCAATGGCGATAGAAACGAGTAATCCAACCAGCAACACCCGCCACCAAGTAGCTTTTTTCCAAATAAAAGGCAGTAAAAAGCCGAAAGGAATAAATAACACAATGTTTAAAATACAATCTTCTACGGGAGAATCTGTGGTTACATGAAAAATGTTGGGAGAACTGCGAAATACATCTAAACATAGGCGGCGTGTAACGGTTTTAAGCCCCAGCCAGCATCCGATTCCTACCCGGTAGATATAAAAAGGCCGGAACAAGAGCTTTGGGGTGGCCGCCATAGAGCGAGACAGTAGGGTAAAATAAATTACCCCCCCTGCATACACTCCTAAAAGCATCCGGTAGCACCATGTTTGAAAGCGCTCCTGTTTACCGGAAAAATAGATTCCGGCACAAGTGCCTGCCAAACATAAAATAACTGCCAGAGCAAATAAACTAGATTGCCACATGAATTAATCTTTATTGAATAAATCCCGCGTATAAACCTTGGTTTGCACATCTTTTAGGCAAGGGTCATAACGGTTTGTTAAAATTATCTGCACCTGATTTTTAAAAGTAGCTAAATCGTGTTCTACGGGAAAACCTTCAAAAGTGTCTTGCTTAAGAATCGGTTCAAAAATGACGATCCGTATCCCTTTTTTGGTTAGACGTTTCATCACTTCTTGTATACTGCTGGCACGAAAATTATCGCTACCGGACTTCATAGTGAGGCGAAAAATACCGACAGTAGGTGTTTGACCTCCCGGACAATAAGACTGCAACAACGCGAAAACGCGATTTGCAATAAAATCCATACGGGTCGTGTTGGAGGCAACAATCGCACTCATCATATTTTGCGGAACGTCTTTGTAATTGGCCAGTAATTGTTTGGTGTCTTTGGGCAGACAATAGCCACCATATCCGAAGGACGGATTGTTGTAGTGGGTGCCGATGCGCGGGTCAAAACCGATTCCCTCAATAATTTGCCGGCTATTCAGGCCTTTTACTTCTGCATATGTGTCAAGTTCGTTAAAGTAACTTACCCGCATAGCTAGGTAGGTATTAGCAAAAAGTTTTACGGCTTCTGCCTCTTTATATCCCATAATTAATATGGGGATATCTTTATCCAAAGCACTTTCTTGCAGCAGGGTGGCAAAAATCTTGGCTTTTTGGGTTAAAGCTGCGTCTTGCAGATCAGTTCCCACGATAATGCGGGAAGGATGCAAATTGTCATATAACGAGCGGCCTTCGCGTAAAAATTCCGGGCTAAAAAGCACGTTTTGAATACCCGTCTTTTGGCGAAATTGTTCTGTAAAACCTACCGGGATAGTGGATTTAATAACAGCCACAGCATTAGGGTTGGCTGCGTGGACTTGCCGAAGAACACTTTCTACGGATGAAGTATCAAAATAATGCTTTTCTTCATCGTAATTTGTGGGAACTGCCACGATAACAAAATCAGCCTTTTTATAAACTTCTTCTCCGTTAGTAGTAGCAGAAAGATTTAAGTTTTTATCCGATAGAAATTGCTGGATATCCGGATCCACAATGGTAGAACAATGGTTATTAATCAAATTTACCCTGTTTTCATCGATATCAACAGCGGTTACGTGATGATGTTTGGCGAGTAATGTGGCCAAGGACATTCCGACGTATCCTGTCCCGGCAATGGCGATATTATATGGTTGTTTCACAGCCAGACTCCGTTAAAAATATATTTTATTATACCTTTTTTGCCAGCAGGGAAAAAGGGCGTTTATTTTTAGTTAGTTTGAGGACAAATATTTTTGCAATAAAGTATAATATAAATAAGGATATATGTCACAGAAGCATTGGTTAATTACGGGTGGAGCCGGGTTTATTGGGTCGCACCTGGTAAAAGAATTGGTCCGCCAGGGCCAACAGGTTACGGTACTAGATAATCTTTCCGGCGGTAAATTAGAAAATTTAGCCGCGGTGAAGGATTCTATCTGTTTTATTAAAGCCGATATCCGCGATGCGGCCGCACTTATAGAGGCGTTTGCCTCAGTAGATTATGTGCTACATCATGCGGCGCTCATTTCGGTAGCTGAATCTATGGCTAAACCGCAAGAGACTGCCGAAATTAATGTGCAGGGCACCGTAAACGTACTGGAAGCCGCGCGGGCCAATCATGTAAAACGTGTGGTATTTGCTTCGTCAGCGGCAGTGTACGGCACCCGACCGGAACTTCCCTATACGGAAAATACCCCCATTGATTGCCAATCGCCCTATGCTTGGAGTAAACAAGCCGGGGCGGAACTTTGCCAACTTTATACAAAAGCCTATGGCGTGGAAACAGTAGCATTACGTTATTTCAATGTATTTGGTCCGGGTCAAAACCCGAATTCAGCTTATGCTGCCGTAATTGCCAAATTTATGCAACTGGCCGCCGATAATCAACCCTTGGGAATTGATTGGGACGGTTTACAAAGCCGCGATTTTGTAAATGTAAAAGATGTAGTGCAAGCCAATTTGCTGGTCGCCACTAAAGGGGTACCCGGCGAGATTTACAATGTGGCCAGTGGCCGTACCTATACTTTGTTAGAACTGGCTGACACCATTGAAAAAGTGTCCGGCCGAAAGTTGGCGCGCGTCAGCCGTCCAAAACGCCCTGGGGATGTACATGAATCTTCCGCAGATATCACCAAAATTAAAGCCTTAGGTTTTGCTCCTTCCGTTACACTTGAAGAGGGTCTAAAAGAAATGTGGGCGGAAAAAATGGGGAGTTTATTATGACGGGTCGTCTATTTTTTCTACTTGATACGGTTGTGTTTTTCTGTATGACGTGGGGTGTTTTAACCTTACGCCACGGTTGGCTTCGTTGGGTGGAATTTAGGAACCAATTATATGCTTATATTCCGATTTTTCTACTGGCCAGTTTTATTTTGTGGTTGTTTTCTTTTTACGATGTAAAATTATTACAAAAGCGATTAATTCCGTATAAGCGGTTGGCTATTGCATTGGGGTTAACGGTCGTCGGATCGGTGGTGCTCATTTATTTTGCGGTGTTGTTTACCGTTAATTTACCTACGCCGCGGCGAATTTTGCTGGTTATTTTATTTATTTATTTTGCTTACATTTATCTTTTCCGGCGCAACTATTTTAAATTTGATTTTGCTAAAACCAACGTACTGATTTTTGGCGTTAGCCCAACAATTGATGAATTGGTAAAAGGGATGAAGGCATCCCGCGGGTATCGTGTCCGCTCATATGAAACTGCCCCCCGCCCCGATACAAAATATAATTTAAAAAATGTAGACCGCGTGATTATCGGCAGTAAACTGTTTCGGGAAAATCCACAAGCGTGGGAGATTATTACCCGCCAATTTATTGCCAAAGGTGCTTGCGTGGATACGGATTTCAATGCGTTTGAACGAATCTTTCAACGGGTTTCACGCGAGAGTGTGGAAGATAGTATGTGGTTGTTGCGAGGTATTGGAAACCGTCGGGAAAATGGCATGTACAATATGTTAAAACGCGTCATGGATATGAGCCTAGCTGTTCTACTGCTTCCGTTTTTATTGCCGCTAGGATGTTTGATTTGGTTATTTATCCGTTTTGTTGATGGGTATCCTCCGTTATTTATTCAAAAGCGGGTAGGATATTTGGAAAAGCCAATTTATGTGTATAAATTCCGCACGATTAAACCTGGCGGGACGGAAGACCATATCACTCGTTGTGGTAAAATTTTGCGGCGGTTTCGGATGGATGAAATTCCGCAACTTATCAATGTATTAAAAGGCGAAATTTCATTTGTCGGTCCTCGGCCCATTTGGGGAAACGAACACGAATTTTTGCGTAAGTATGTGCCTAATCATCCGTTACGTACCATTGCTAAACCAGGCATTACCGGTTGGGCGCAACTTAATTTTAAAGCGCCGCCAACGTACTTTAATTTCCGTAATGATGACCCAACCGCCTTAGATGCGCATGCTTTTGATGCGGCGTTTACTCGTTTTTCTTACGACGTGTGGTATATTAAAAACCGTTCTATTTTATTAGATCTTGAAATTATGGTAAAAACCGGACTACGGATGTTTATTAAAGATTCACATGTATCGTAAAATTCTTTTTGTAGTTTTTGTGTTTTTGACGTTGGGCGCTTCCGCGCGGGAATTCCCGCTTTGTATGTATGGAGTAAGCGATCCCAAAGATTTACCTCTCCTAAAAAAAGCCGGTTTCACCTGCGTCCAATCTTACCAAAAAGATCCGGCCCAGTTAGACATTTTGGCGCAAGCGGCCAAAAAACACGGTCTGCAAGTGGTGTTTTACCCAGATGAAATTTATGGCACAGATCTTCAACAAAAGGCCGCTTCCTGGCCGGTCTTAGCTTGGTATTTGGTAGATGAGCCGGATGTGGCGCGTTGGAGCCGGGCGCAGGTACAACAAACGCACCAAAAATCAAAACAAGCCTGGCCCAAACATGCTACCACCTTAGTCATTGGCCAAGGCAAAACGCGTACCCCTTACTATGATATCCCGGATGCTATGATGATGGATTGGTACCCGGTTCCACACTTAGCACTTACTTCCTTTGGTGATAACGTTCGCTGGACTAAAGAAGGCCAAGAAGCGCGTGGAAAATCGGGAGCACCTCTCTGGGGAGTGGTACAAATTTTCAACTGGAAAGAATTTAAGCAATACCGCCCGGATAACGACCGTATCGGGCGATTTCCCACACAAGACGAAATTCGTTTTATGAATTACGATGGCATTGTGAACGGAGCAACCGGGCTTTTTTACTTCATTTTTACTAGTAATGGCCAACCGCTTCCTCAAGCACAGCCCGAATGGTGGACGCGGGTAACGGCGGCTACGAAAGAGTTAGCCAAGCTGCGTCCGGTGTTGGAAAAAGGAACGCTTACCGAAAATCCGGTCAAAATATCTTCGCCGCTTGTGATGCAAACGCGCACGTATAAACGCCACACATACAGTATTCTCATTAATCGCTCGGAAACCCCGCAAACCGTGCCGGCGGAATTACTTCATAAAAAATATAAAGCTCTTTTTGGTGCGTCTAAGACGGCCCAAATCCCCCCGCTAACGGTATGGGTGTTGAAGAAATAGTTATCCTTCTTTTTACGCGTTGCATAAGTCCCTGTATTTTTCTACAATAAAATGTATCTATCTTTTTTATCGTTTTATGGGAGAAACCATGCGTTTTTTATTCGTCCGTTTGTCCGCATTTTTACTCGTTTTTTGCTTATCGGCGGTGCCTTCTTTTGCAGAGGCCAATAAAAAAACAATTTCAGCCAGCAGTGCTAATGCCGGTGTTAGCGAAAGTATGTTAGGCACGTCCAGCGGGGCGACTTACACGCTTTCAGTTGAAGGTGAGAAACCTAGTTTTGCTACCAATGATATCATTATTAATTACACAACGAATAACCTAACTACTACCTCTCCCTTGGCACTTGATAGTAATACCTTAACCATTAAAGATAATACCCAAAGTTTTACCGGCGACCAAGCGGCTGCCCATGTGACGCTTACCAATACCGGCACGCATAATACGGTAGACAACACCGGGTTTAATTTATCCCTTACCAATAACAGGCTGGATTTAAATACCACCGTTACCGCTTCCAACGGCGGATTTTACGGGGCACTTTTTTCTGCCACCAATTCCGGCATAGGGGCAGGTATTATTGACGGGAATATCGTGGTGCTTGATTCTTCGGCGAAATTGGAAAATAATACCCCCTCTTTGGTGGGCGGTGCGGCAGAGATGATGATATCTACCCGCGGAGTTTCTTCTGCGGCTACGGTTAGCAACAATTCCGTAACAGTCAATGTGCCGGAAAACCGCGTTATTAACAGCGATATTACCGGCGGATACGTATCTCTTTCTATCAATCAAACCAATGGTTCCAAAACATATAACGTAACTCCTACCGTAGATGGAAACACCGTCTCACTTACTAACGGAAAATTTACAGGAAATACCATTATCGGTGGTGAAGCCAGCCTGCTTACCAATGAAAAATATGAAGTAACTTTCCAAGGGGCGGTACAAAACAATGCGATTTCTATGACGGACAGTAAAGTGGAGGGTGCGCTTGTTATCGGTGGCCGGGCTACTATTAACGGGGCCGGAGTCAAAAATGCCAGCACTGTTCCGTTTACAGTGGATAATAATACAATTACTATTTCAGGCGGTACTATTAAAGACACATTGCTGATTGCCGGGGTGGCTACTTCCCCCTACGATACAAAAGATATTGTAGGTACCGTTACCAATAACACAATTGATATTTCTAATTCGCCTACGTTTAGCGGGAAAACCATTTTGGTAGGCGGCTATGCAAGCGGCGATTCCAGCACCCTGTCAAACAATAAACTAGTGTTACATTCAAAAGATATTTCCGTATATGGTGTAGACGGATTTAATACATATCAGTTTGATGTTTCCGGCGCAGCGGCGGGAGATTCTTTCTTAACGGTCGCTCACGGAGACGGACATAGTCACGAATTTTTTGCTCCATACGAAAAAAACCCAAAAAATCACGCGCTTAATTTAGACGGTGCCACCATTGATTGGCAAACCTTAGGCGGTCGGCCCACTTCCTTAAATGTTAGTGATAGCATCACATTAATTAGTGAAACGAGCGGTATGGGCATTACCGGTACGGTAAGCGGCCTGGGTACACAAACCGATATTGTGGACGGCACGGAAACTTATTCTTATAAATTAATCCAAGACGGAAATAATATTCAGCTATTACACAACGGGTTAGCTTCCAGCGGTAACTGGAACCAAGCCATTAATTTGACGGCAGGTTCTGTGGCGGGTAGTGATGTATTTACAAATATCGGAGGAACACTTTCTGCGCCCTCGATTGTTGTGACGGGTTCTTCGGCGGCAACGGCTTCTTTAACCGCCAACGCGCTAGATGTTTCTTCGCAAAATACTACGCTTTCACTTAATAATACAACAGGTGACCAAGTAAAATTTGAAACCATTACTGTCAGCGGCGGTAATACGCTTACCAAAAACGGTAACGGGTTTTATAGCTTTGGTAATATGACGATTGATGGAGCAGGCTCTAATGTTACCGGGTTAGATGCCATGCGGGCTACCAACACGGTTACGTTATCAGGTGGGGCAACGCCCACCTTTGACCAAATCAATTTAGGAAACGGCTCCACATTAACTATTTCCGGCGGAACGTACGACTTTAATACGCTCAATGTGTATGGCAATGGCGATACCTTTACCGGCGATTTAAATGCCGCGAACAAAAACTTGAATTTCTATTTAGCCGATACTACTGCGGCTGGCGATACGGTGCTCAATGTTACGGGAAATGCCGATATCACCGGCAGCACGGTAAAAGTGGGCATTCCGGGGACAGATTCTGCCTTAAGTAAAGATGACCAACTCGTCTTGCTGAAGGCTTCGTCGGACATTACAGGCGCGCCTACCAACCTAAAAGGAGTGGGCATGCAAGGGTTTTTATTAAATTATGATTTTGACTTATCTATCGCAGGGGCCCAACTGTTAGCCACCGTTACCCGAGCCGGATTTACAGAAGAATCTAAAGCTTTCTTAGAAGGTCGCGCAGCTGCGTTGGCCGCGCTTAGCCAGGGCGGCGAATTTGTGGCTTTCAATGCGTTGAATAGTGCAATCTATGCCGCTACCGCGCGCGAAGATGAAGCGATGGCTTTGTTTACTGCTTTTGGCGGTGGAAAAACGCGTTATGAAACGGGGTCTCATGTAGACGTGACCGGAGGAAATGCGGTGGTCGGTTTATCGCACAATGTGTCTATCTTCTCGGCGGAATTTGTATTGGCTTCATTTTTGGAATATGGCAACGGTTCTTACAACACCCATAACGATTTTTCTTCGGGTAGATTAAAAGGGTCCGGTAATACGGATTATTTCGGTTTGGGGGCGATGGGTCGCTGGGTCTCAAGAAATAATACGTATATAGACGGGTCGTTGCGCGTAGGGAAAGTGTCCACCGATTTTAAGGCCGATTTATTTGGAGATGGTCAAAAGGCTACTTATGATTACAATACCTTATACTATGGCGGCCATTTTGGGTTAGGGTATTTGTATGATGAAATTGATGATATGCAATTAGATTTGTACGCGAAATACTTAGCCACCGGCCAAGAAGGTAAAAAGATAACCATTTCCAGCGGGGAGAATTTGCGCTTTAAAGAATCTATTTCCTCGCGCGTGCGTGCCGGGCTTAAAGCCAATTTCTTTAATGTGGAAACGGTCCGCCCGTACCTTGGTGCGGCGTACGAATATGAATTTTCCGGTAAGGCCAATGCCACGGCTTATCACATGAAATGGGATGCTCCCTCCTTAAAAGGATCTAGCGGCGTTGGGGAAGCCGGGTTAACCTGGGTGCGTGATTCTTGGGCGTTTACGCTGGGCGCGGAAGGATACGTCGGGCAACGCCGTGGGATAAGCGGTAATTTACAAATCGGTTATGAATTTTAACTAAAACTAAGAAGTCATAAAAAAGCCCCGCCTTGAAGCGGGGCTTTTTTGGGTGCTTAGCTGTATATTATTGTCCAGCGTGTTTTGAAATTAATGCTTTTATTTCATCTTCCGTAGATTCCTGTAATAATTTTTCAGCCTCTTGGTCCAATGTCGGTTTTTTGGGATTGGTCGCATTTTGCGTGTTTAACCATTCCTGATAGTTCGGATTTCGTAAAGCAATTTCAACGGCACGTTTTTCAACTTTTACATGATGTCTAATTTTTGCCATAGTGGCTCTAAGCCGCCAAATATGGTTGCTTTTTTCCTTTTCCGGGGTCAATTGGCTGTCTTGATCCAATTCATACATTTGTTCCGCAAAAGCAGCCATCATGGACCAGGTATGTATGGCGTCCCCTTTCCCGTGTTTGGAAGCTTTTATAAGAGACGTTGTATTTTGACTATATTCTTCCCCCATATATATTGCACGGTAGGCGAAGAACTTATACATACTATTTGCAAGTTCCTCAACTTGCGGGTCAAGTTCCAGAATTTGTTGGTACGTATGCTCATCAATAATTAACAAAAGAAACGGCTTGTCGGTTATGATAGCGTTGTAGACACCCCGGATGGAAAGTTTAGCGGCTTGATTAAAGGTGGCGTCCGTTACTGCTTCCTCCAACGCGTCAATAGCGGCATTTTCCAATTCTTCCAAGTGTTCGTCCATGTCGGGGTCATATTGGGAAAATTGCATCCGGAACGGTTTTGTGTAGTCATTGATACCGGTGCATACAATTTTTAAACGTTGGAAAAAAGTGGCGTCCCGTAACGTTAGGTTCATGCCTGTTTTCCAGTTGACGTCTCGCACAAACGCAATTAATTTAGACTGTGCCACGGGGAAATCTTGTTCGCTAAAAGTGGGCGGAGTATCAGAGGAATCCGCTTGTACCGTCGGTTTCGTTTCCGGATCATTGTCAAATACTTCCGCCAAACGAGTCATTTCCTGGCAAGATTCTCCTTCTATAAACCAGGTGTTTGGATCTGTCGTGCTTTGATAGAAACTCATTGCACTTACAGGGGCCGTGCTTCCCAGCACGAATAAACTAATCAACAATACATACAGTTTTTTCATGTGTACCTCTATTGTTTAGAATACTCCCATATTGTAAAGAATTTTTCTTATTATTACCTGGGTCTTTGGACCTAATATTTTGTAATTTTGGACCTAGGTATTTAATCGCGCTTGGCGGATAAAATTCCCCCCGCCACGGCGGTTAAGGTTCCAAAAAGCATGGCGCTGGTGTACCCCCGGATGAAAGCAGCAGTGGCAGACCAACCGTGTGATAAGCCATATTTTTGCACGAGCGAAAAGATAACTACCGAAAGCGCAATTCCCATAATCATACCGACGTTGCGTGCCAGCGCATTGACGCTGGCTACCACGCCCAACCGCGCTTTGGGGGCAGCACTTAAAACGGTGTTATTATTAGGTACTTGAAAAGTTCCGCTGCCTAACCCCATTACAAGTTGCGCCAATACAATATACGAAATACTGGGGTTGGTTCCCATAAAGGCAAATTGTAAAGTAGAGATAAACAAAAGTACAAATCCTGCGGTCGTAATAATCCGCGCCGGCCAGTGGGCACATAGCGCTCCGGATACCGCCGAAGCCAATGCTAAGGTAATCGGAAACGGTAGCATTAAAAGCCCGATTTTTACGGGATCCATGTTCATAATATCCGTCAAATAAAAAGGTAATAAAACGGAATTCACAAACAAAGACGTGTATCCTAAAATTGCTACCAGCAAACCGTAAGAAATGGCCTTAATGCGGAAAATAGAAAGGCCGATAAACGGGGAAGAACTAATTTTTTCCCGTCGGATAAATAGCACAAAAAATACGATAGAAAGTGCAAATAAAGTTAAGATGACAGGGTGATTCCACCCTTTTTCGCTGGCGGTATTTAACGCATATAAGAAGGAAAAACTCATTAGCGTATAGAATGCCGCGCCCCAATAATCCATTTGTAATAATTTATTTCCCTTAAAACGCGGAATTAAATAGATGCCACGCCATACACCTAATATACAAATCGGTAGCGTGAGCCAGAAAATAGACCGCCACCCCCACTCTTGAATAAGTGCTCCGCCGATAGCCGGCCCGGCCAACCCTCCACACGCTACCACGGCCCCAATCGCGCCAAACGCTTTGCCGCGCGAGGAACCGTGAAACACTTGTGTAATAAGTGCTTGAGAGGTGGCCATCATGGCCGACGATCCGATACCTTGCACCGTCCGGGCCAGTAAAATAGCCGTAAACGAATTGGCCAGCGCACCTAATAAGGCTCCTATACCAAACGTGATAAATCCGCTTAAGTACATCCATTTGCGGCTGTATATATCGCTTAATTTACCAAAAACAGGAAGTAGGCAGGTCAGCACCAATAAGTAAAGACTAACGACGAGTTGGATACTTTCTAACGATACATTAAATTCCACCGACATGGTAGGCAAGGCAATGTTCATGATCCCGGCCGACAACGTGGACATAAACGTCCCATTGGCAGTAACGGTAAAAATCATCCATTTCTTGCTTAAATGCGGTGCGCGGATATGCATATTATTTTCTGCAACGCAGTAACGTGTAGGCAAAGCGGCCTACGCCGTCAAACGCTTTTTCTACTTTCAGCCCGGCTTTTTTAACGCAATTTACCAATTGTTCGTACGAATACATTTTGCTATTGCCGTTGGCGATATTCGTAAAATAAAGAGAGGTATGATTGAGGCAAAAAGTGCTGGCTTTATATTCTTGCCGGTCCCATAACGGTTCCAGAATATAAATGCAGGTGTCTTTGTGTGCGGCCGCTTTTACTTTTTTTAGAATTGCTACAATTTGTTCTTCACTAAAGCAATCTAAAAATTGGCTCATTAAAACAGCATCTGCCCCTTTTGGCAAAACGGTTTTGTTATCTAGCACGTTGCGTGGATAAAATTCCGCGCGGCGTCCGTATTTTTTTAAATTCTTTTTAGCTACATTTAATTGGCCGGGCAAATCAACGAGCATTAAGGTTACGTTTTTGTCGTAGTCCAAACATTTTTTGGCCCACTTGCCGGTATTGGCACCAATATCCATTACGCGCTTGGGGGCCAGTTCAAATACCAGCGGCAAAATTTCCGGGAAAGCAATATCGGAATAGAAATGGTCAAACGCAAACCAACTTTTGCGGTTTTTGGCCGGTAATTTGGATAACCCTTCATACACGGTTTTCCACTTGCCGAATACTTTTAGTCCGGTGGGTTTACCTTTGGTCAATGATTCTTGCAAACTGTACATGCCGAGGTAGCAAATGTCATTTACAAAATCCATATTGGCACGCGTCATTGGGTCGCAAAGTAAGAACCAACCGGTTTTGGTAAGGCTGTATTTCCCATTTTGCAACGATACAATATCCAGAGCCACGCCGTTTTCCAAGAGTGTCTGCACGGCATACAAAGAAAGTTTTAACCGTTTGGCAATGGTTTTATCGTCGCTGGGGGAGGCGTTTAAAAAGTCTAAAATTCCTAAATTTCTAAGGGCCAGTGCCGCTTGGAAACTAATCGGTGCAAAGGCAATTTTTTGGGCATCAAAAGCGATATCCGCCATGGTAGGCCCTTGACGGCGTACCCGGCGAAAAGGCAAGTTGTGTTTTTTGGTATTTTTAGTTATCATATTCTATAGATAATTTTATTTTATTTGGAGACACTTTACAAATGACCCCACGCAAAATTGCATTAGTTACAGGTGCCAGCCGCGGTATCGGTCTGGCGGTAGCCAAACAACTGGCTAAAGACGGTTTTGATATTTGGCTCAATTATCATTCCAACCACCAAGCCGCCCAAAAAGCTAAAACCGAAATAGAAAGTTTCGGTGCGAAGGTAACGCTACTTCCGTTTGACGTGGCCGATAAAGACGCCGTACACGCGGCTTTAAACCCTTTATTAGAAAAAGATACGCCCTATGCCCTTGTCAATAACGCCGGGATTCGCCGTGATAATCTGTTGGTTTTTATGCAAGATGAAGATTGGACGAAAGTAATCGGCACGATTTTAGGCGGGTTTCACAATGTAACCAAAACCGTTTTAGCCGCCATGATTCGCGCTAAAGGCGGGCGTATTGTCAACATTGCTTCCACTGCGGCTCATGCGCCGGTGCCCGGGCAAACGAACTATTCGGCGGCCAAGGCCGGCATCGTGGGGGCCACGCGCAGTTTAGCGTTAGAAGTGGCCAAACGCAATATTTTAGTAAATGCCGTTTCGCCGGGGTTTATTGAAACGGAAATGTTAGAGGGCTTACCCATGGATAAAATTATGCCTCTTATTCCTTTGCACCGGTTGGGTAAACCGCAAGAAGTAGCCGATATGGTTTCGTTTTTATGCTCGGATAAGGCTTCTTATATTACGGGCCAGGCGTTTCAAGTCAACGGCGGCGTGGCGATGTAATATCGTTTCGTACGCGTAAAATAGTATAATAAAAATATGATTTTATCCCCCAAAGTTGTCATTACCGGTATGGGCGCTGTTTCACCGTATGGTGCAGGCGTTGCCCCCCTTTTAAACGGTCTGTTTACAGGTAAAGGCTGTATGCATACCGTGCCGGAGTTGGAAGCACTTCCCATGGTAAAAACCAAAGTGGCTGCTACCGTGCCGGAAATGGATTTTTCCTATATTCCCCGGCGGGACCGCCGTTCCATGAGCCGCATGGCTAAATACGCCTATGCCGCCGCTCGCGAAACATTGCAATCTGCCGGATACGAAACGGCCCCGCAAGGACTCGGCTTTTTTATGGGGTCCACGTTAAACAGTATTTCCGTATGGCTGGAAGTTAGCAAAAACTGCATTGAAAACCATTTGGAACTTGTCAAAACTTCCGATTTTTTGCAGATTATGAATCACTCGCCGTTGGCCACGGTGTCG
Organism: uncultured Elusimicrobium sp.; assembly: GCA_902794125.1. GTDB lineage: Bacteria > Elusimicrobiota > Elusimicrobia > Elusimicrobiales > Elusimicrobiaceae > Avelusimicrobium. The sequence continues at coordinate 74,115 of CADBFX010000002.1, forward strand.
CAAGCATTAAAAATCAATGGACCGTGCGTGGGAGCCAGCGATGCTTGTGCCACGGGGCTAATGAATGTGGGTATGGCTTATTTAGCTGTAAAAACAGGGCTTGTTTCGCAGGCACTTTGCGGCGGAACGGAAGAATATCACCCCATGTTTAGTGCTTGCTTTGATATTATGCAAGCCACTTCGCACAATTTTAATCAAACTCCCAATGATGCTTGCCGCCCGTTTGATAAGGATCGCACCGGGTTGGTGTGTTCCGAAGGGTGCGGACTTTTGTTTATAGAAACCGAAGAAAATGCCAAAGCCCGCGGGGCTACTATTTTAGCGGAGATTGCCGGGTTTGCTTCCAATACAGAGACGGAAAATATGGCCTATCCGTCTGCAGAAACGTTACGGCAATGTATGGAAGCCGCACTTAAAAATGCAGGCATTTCTCCGACGGATGTGGATTTACTCAATGCCCATGCTACGGGAACGATTATCGGTGATATTGCCGAAACGCAAGCCGCTAATGCGGTGTTTGGCCACAGCATTAAAGTAAACAGTTTAAAAGGTCATTTAGGCCACACGATGGGTGCAAGCGGTAGCTTGGAAACGATTGCGTGCGTGGAAATGCTACGCCGCCAAGAAATCTTGCCCACCCAAAATTTGCATACGCCGGACGAGCGCTGTGCCCCGGTTACTCATGTAACCACTGCGCAAAAAATGCCGGTAAATACAATTGTTAAGAATAGTTTTGCCATTGGCGGCAACAACTGTTCACTCATATTAAGGAGATCCCTGTGATTACAAGAGAAGAGATCATTCGCCTCACCAACGAAGCCTTGAAAAAGGAATTTGAATTGACCGACGAACAACTCGTTCCCACCGCTCATTTGCAAAATGACGTAGGGTTGGATAGTTTGGATGCGGTAGACATGGTGGTTGTGTTGGAACAAAAATTTGGTATGACGTTACGCCAAGGGTACGACATTCGCTCTATTGTGACGTTAAACGATTTGTACAATTTTATTGAAAAATTGGCGCGTGATCACGAAGCAGGTAAATAATGTACGCGTTGCGCACGCTTTTTAACACGGCCATCATTGGCACCAGTGCCATTGCGTGGCTGTTTGTTTCCGGTTTAGTGGCCGGGCCGTTTTTGTGGTTATTTCCCGGCAAAAACGGGCGGAATGTGCGTAAATTCGTTTATTACCAATCTAAGGGAATTTTATTTTGTGTGCGGATGTGTTCGCATACTTTTCATGCGGCCAGGGTGGAACGGCCTAAAGAGCCGTGTGTGGTGGTGGCCAATCATGCTTCAGCGTTAGACTTGTACACCGTTGCCGCACTCGGTTTTGACAATGTGGTTTACATTACGAAAGGTTGGGTGTTCAAACTGCCGTTTTTCCGTTTTGTAATGAACGGAGCCGGTTATATGGATGCCGAAAAAACGCCACCTGAAGAAATGCTGGCTCGTTGCAAACAAGCCGTTGCAAACGGGTGTGATATTGTGCTTTTCCCGCAAGGGTCACGCAAAAATCCGCAAGCGCGGTTTAAAAGCGGGGCGTTTTATTTGGCGGAAATGTTACAGGTGCCGGTCATCCCGGTAGCCATTGCCGGAACCGGCGAGATGCTCCCGGCCGGCAGTATCCGGTTGCGCCCGGCGGATATTTTGATTCAGTCGCTTCCCGCCTTGCTCCCGACGGATTTTACAGGGCCGGTGGTGCATTTGGAAATGGCCCGTACGGCAAAAAATAAAATTATGGAAATTGTAAATAAGGAGATGAAAATATGAAAAAACAATTAATTTTTATCGCCATCGCTGCTGCGGGTGCATTGGCCGCTTGTAGCAGTCTTGCTAAGGTGTCCGATGTTCCCACTCGCAACTTAACCGTAAATAATACGACCATGCGTCAAGCCATTTTTGCAGCGGGCCAGAAAAAAGGGTGGAGCATGTATGAGACGAAACAAGGCGTGGTAGACGCAACTCTTTCGCGCCGCGGGCACGAAGTGCAAGTGACGATTCCTTATACGGATCATTCTTACGCTATTCATTATAAAAATAGTACCAACATGTACTATAACGCTAAGAAAAACAAGATTCACCGCAAATATAATCAATGGGTTCGCAATTTAGATTTGGAAATTACGCGTGCCGCCGAACAATTTTAGTGAGGAGTAATGACCGGTAACATTGGTAATTTAATTCCGCACCAGCCGCCCATGCGGTTAGTAGATGAAATTTTATCTACTAAGCCGGAGGATTCTCGCGTAAAAAGCCACATTGGGGAAGATCACTTGTTTTTACGACAGGACGGAACGCTTGCGCCGGAGGCCTTTTGCGAAATTATTGCGCAAAGTTATGCAGCGTGTGAGTCCAAGCGGCGCGAACTGGCTGGCTTATCCACCGAGGGTGGAGGCTATTTGGTTTCGGTGCGGGATTTTAAAGTTTTTTCGCGCGCGCGCGTAGAAGATGACTTGATTACTTCGGTTATTCAGAAGGATGATTTTATGGGCACGCGCATTGTGGCGGGCGAAATATACCGTAACGAAGAAAAATTGGCGCAAGCCACCGTCTATATTTTTATGTGGGAAGGTAAAACTCCCCCCGGAGCGTTATGAAACATTTTATTACGTTACTTCTTTTGCTCGTTACTTTTGCGGCTGTTGCACAAACCACTCCGGAAACAACGGACGTACAGCAAGCCACGATGGAACGTTTTGCGGCGGTGCAAACGATTCAAAGTAATTTTACGCAAGAGAAACATTTGTCCTTGCTGACCGCTCCCGTAATTAGCAAAGGAACATTTGCATTTACGAAGACTCCCTCCCGCCTGCGTTGGGAAAATACGGAGCCGTTTCAAAACGGTTTTCTACTGTTAGAAAATGAAACATTCCGTCTGGAGAAAGGACTTAAAAAGCCCATTAAACACGCCATGGCCAGCCAAGTGGCTACCCAAATGAAAATGTGGCTCACGTTTGATTTGGCAGCGTTGTCTAAGGCCCACACGCTTGATTTTTTTGATGGCGGCGTGCGGCTTACGCCCAAAAAAGAAAACGGAATTTTTACCGAAATAACCGTGTGGTTTTCCAAGCAAAACCCGCAGGCGTTGGAAAAAATCCGCTTAAATGAAACAAACGGCGATTATACGCTTCTGACTTTTACAAATACAAAAATTAATGAACCGATTTCGGAGGAAAATTTTTAATGAATTTTTCCGCTATTACAACTCAATTTGTCAGTTGGTGGAAACGCTTAAAGCAATCCAAAGGATTGTTGGGTGCCGGGTTGGTATTTATTACGGCTTTGTGTTGTGTGACGTTTTGGGCATTCGTTCAACCGCAGGATAGTTTGCATATACTTATTCCCGGCTCCGTGCGGGAACAAATGGAATTGTTTGAAAAATCCCCCTTTAATCAAAAAGTATTTGTAGTAGTTACTTCACAAAAAGATACCGATTTATTGGCGCATGCCCATATGGTGCAAAATTATTTAACGCAACAAGGCCTGATACGGCCCGGGTTTAACCCCGCGCCGGATTTTGCCCTTACGCTACTCCATGCGCTTCCTTTTCGCTTTTTACCGACGGACCGGGAACCCGTTTTAGAAAAAATAACCCAAGAAGCCGTTGCGGCGTCCACCCAAGAAAATTACGAAAGGATTACCTCGTTAGAAGGTGTATTATTAAGGCCGCTAATTCAGGCAGATCCTTTTCATTTGCTGGAGATAATGACACGTAAATTAGCCGCTTTTAATCCGCAAACTAATTTAGATTATCGGGACGGCTTTTTGACTACCGGGAAAGGAAACACTTTAGTCGGTCTGTACGATTTGGCCCGCCCGGCGCGTTTTAATAATGCCCAACGCTTTTCCGAAGCAATTAAACAACTCAATGCACAACTTCCCGAAGGAATGGAAGTGTTTTATTTAGGTGGCCTTCGGTATACAGCTGAAAATGTATCTCTTATCCAACATGATTTGCGGTATGTTAGTTTGTTAGGGATTATTTGTCTAATTTTGGTGTTTTGCTTGTTGCTGCGTTCTGCCCATGCTCTATTTATCTATGCCTTGCCGTTACTCATTTTGCCTGTGGCAGCGTTGGGGACTTATGCTGTTTTTGGCAATATATCCGGCATTACGCTAGGGTTTGGAAGTGTGGTGGCAGGTTTGAGCGTGGATTACGGTATTTATTTATTTTTCGCCATTGTACACGGCAATTTGCCGGCCACGTTGGCTGCGCAAAAATTACGCCGGCATATTGGATGCACTTTTTTAACTTCTTCGTTATGCTTTGTTGCTCTTTTCCTTTCCTCGGTAGAGGTGTTTAGGCAAATTGCCGTGTTTGCTCTTTTGGGGCTTACAGCGGCGTTGTTGATTGCGTTATTTATTTTGCCTTTGTATTGGGAAAATCTGTCCACGAAAAAGCGAACTTTATCTGCTGCTACAGAGGCTTCTTTATTGCAATCGCCGATATTAGCAGGGCTACTAAGTGCCGTTATTATTGCCTTTGGGATCTGGGGGTTTTATCACACCCGTTTATCAAGCGATTTAGAAACCATGAATGCATCCTCCCCCCTTCTACAAAAACAAAAATCCGTATTGGATGATGTATTTACCGAAGCCGAAACAAAAAATGCGTTTATATTTGTCAAAGGAAGAACAATAGAAGAAGCGTTAGAAAATAATGAACGCATTTCTTTAAGTTTGCCGGTCCCGTTGGCCACGGCCGAGATGATTCCTTCCGAGAAAGGACGAGAAAGCCGCCTCAAACAGTGGAAAGATTTTTGGTCGCGTGAGCGTATTGAGGATGCACAAGAACTGTTGCAACAAAGTGCGGTGCGGGTTGGTTTTTCCCCCAAGGCCTTTGATCCCTTTTTTGAGTGGTTGGACAACCCGGAATCTCAAAGCTTGTTTGATTTTACAAAAATTTACAACCCGGTTATTGCTTTAGAGGATGGCTCTTTTGCCGTCGTAAATTTTGTGCCCAATACGCCGCAAGTACAGGAGATTGCAACGGATGCAAATGTAGTATATGTAACGGCTCCGGAATTAAAAAATGGGCTGATGCAATCTATGAAAAAAGAAACACTTCGCATTGCGTTGTTGGCGTTTCTTTTTAACCTAGTAGCGGTGACGGTTGTGTTTAATAGTTTTAGAAAAGCCTTGTTGGCGTTTATTCCGGTGGGGTTGGCCATTTGTTTTACGTTTGGCTGTTTTGCCTTATTTAAGGTGGAAGTTAATTTGTTTGCACTCGTATTTTTGCCGTTACTGATGGGATTGGGAATTGATTACGGTATTTTCCAATTAGAAAAGTCAGAAACGGCTGTTATGCAATTATATCCGCCGGTGGCGTTAGTGGCGGCTGGTTTATCTACCCTGGCCGGATTTGGTGTTTTGATTGTTGCAAAACACCCGGTACTGCACATGATGGGCTTGGCTTCGTGCGTAGGGGTAGGGAGTGCGATGTTGGTTTCTCTACTTATTTTACCGCCTATTTTGGAGCGTACCAAATGAAACTTTTTTGCATGCTAGTTTTGGGGATTAGTTTAATTGGGTGCACTCCCAACATAGTTTACCGCCAAGCCCCGACGGAAAAATTAGCTACCGCACAACTGGTGCGCAGTACGGGAACGGTGTCTCCCTGGCAACTTTCTTTTACGGCTCTAAGCCATTTTGACGGAGAGGCGGTTCGCTTAGTTGTACTGAGCGAGTTAGGGGTCAAATTATTGGATGCGCAAGTTACCCCATCCCAAACGGAAGTGTATTATAAAGTTTCCCAACTGCCGGCAGTAGCGGTTCAAACCTTCAGCCGTTTTGCACGGACATCTTTGGCGGCAAATTGCCCGCCCGGCGAAATTTATTATAAAGATGCACAGACGCGTGCCGAATTTCACGTGGAGGCCGTATGTCCTTAGAAGAAGCTTTGAAACAATGTTTCGTATCGCAGAAAGGTAATACTTTCTTGTATCATATCCCGGCAGATTTGCCTGCTTTTAACGGTCATTTCCCGGGGAACCCGTTAGTGCCGGGCGTATGTCAATTTTCGTTATGTGCAGACGCCTACGGGCGGATACATAATAAGTGTGTGGAAATAAAAGGGGTATCGCGCGGAAAATTTATCCGTCCTATTTTGCCACTAAGTGATATTGAACTTACCCTTACCCCCCGCCCGGACGGACAAACGTTGGCAGAACTGGCAGATGCTAAAACAAAACAAAAATTAAGCCAACTTATTTTTTCTGTAAAGGAATATTTATGAAGCAAATTACGTATTTTACCTCACAGCCCGGAGATCCTTCTCCCTTAACTAAACAGTTTTTGCGGGTGGTACGTTTTAACGAAATAGACCCTATGGGAATTATGTGGCACGGTCACTATCCCAGCTACTTAGAAGATGCCCGCATGGCTTTAGGCAACGCGCTGGGGCTTGGGTATCAAGATTTTTATGACCATGGGATTTTAATTCCCGTGCGTAAAATGCACATTGATTATTTGGCTCCTTTAAAATTTGCGCAACCTTACCAAATAGAGGCGCGTCTTTTTTACACAGAAGCTGCCCGGCTGAATTATGATTTCACGATTTACGACGAAAATCACCGCATTATGACCCGCGCCTACAGCATTCAACTCATGGTAGATAAAAACGAAAATCTGCTTTTTGAATGGCCGGAGTTTACTCAAAATTTCCTAAAAAAATGGAAATCCGGAAAAATTAATTTGCAATGAAACTTTTAACCGTTATTCCGCATTATAACCACACCGGAACAATCCGAAATGTCGTTATGGGGTGTTTAAAACACACTCCCGACGTGTTAGTGCTAGATGACGGAAGTGCATTATCTCCGGCGGTACAACTTTCCGGATTGCCGATTACGTTTATTCGTTTTGAAAAAAATCAAGGCAAAGGAGCCATGATTTTACAAGCGGCCCGATTTGCCAAAGAACAGGGTTTTACACATATTTTAACGATTGATGCCGACGGACAACACCGTCCTCAAAATTTACCCGCCCTTATTAAAACCGCCCAACATAACCAAACTTCCATTATTATCGGCAAACGAAAATTTGATAAAAAAACCGTTCCCTTTTCTTCCCGTTTTGGGCGTGCGTTCGGTGGGTTTTGGGTACATTTGCAAACAGGGAAACCCGTTAGCGATATCCAAAGCGGTTTGCGCATTTATCCGGTAGCTACGCTTTTATCTTTTCCATTGTGGTGTAAACGCTATGCCTTTGAAGTAGAAGTGGTGGTAAAAGCGTTGTGGGCCGGATTTGGTATTAAAGAAGTTGTCGTAAATGTTCATTATCCTAAAAACCGTATTTCCCACTTCCATAAATTGGCAGACAATATCCGGCTTTCTGTTTTAAATACCTATTTGACGGTCCGTTCTATGTTGCCGATTCCGCACCGGCAATATGTAGCGCATAGAAAAGGTAAAACCGCCACCAAACGCGGCTATTGGGAAGTAATGGCAGAAAACCTACGCAAACCAGGGAGTGCTGCTAAAAATGCCTTTTCGGCCGCGTGGGGTATTTTTTGTGGGAGTATTGCTTTACCGGGCGTGCGGCAAATAATGCTTTTTATGGGGGCCGGCTGGTGGGATTTAAACCGCTTACTGACTATTGGTTTTGAAAAATTTTGTATCGGGCCGATTGTCCCGGCCCTGTGCATTGAAGTTGGCTTTTTCTTACGGAACGGACGGTTTTTAACGGAATTTAATTTAACTACCTTAGGCCGCCAGTTTTGGCAACGGGTGTGGGAGTGGGTGCTGGGGTCACTTGTGGTAGCACCTGCTTTGGCGGCAGTAACATTTTTAATCGTATGGCTGATAGGTAAACTTATCACACGGGGAATGCATGGAAAACGCACAAGAAGTTACCGGGCGAAGTAATGCTTCCAAATTAAAGCATACTTTTATGTACGCGCTGATTTTTATCGGCGGGCGTTGGTTGGCGTATGCATTTTTATACATAGTGGTTTTCTTTTACACCCTGTCCCCCGCTATACGCAAAAAAGCAATGCCGTATTTATCTCACCGATTTGGAAACCTGACTGCGTGGAAGATTTTTGTGCATACGTACCGTTTAAATTTAACGTTTGGCCGCACTTTAATAGACCGCGCTGCGTTAGGTATTTTGGGGAAAACCGGCGTATCTTCTACCGAAGAAGAACGGGAACTTTGCCGCCGGGAACTGGCCAGAGGTAAAGGGCTTATTTTATTATCGGCCCACGTGGGCTGTTGGCAAATGGCGGTTAATTTAATGGAATTTTTACCCGGTAGGAAACACGTGCTTTACTATAAAAACCCCAAAGATAACGATAAGACCGTTGCCGAGCATGGCAAACGCAAAGCCCCGTTTGAGTTTATTAACCCGGCCGGGCCTTTAGGCGGGATTGTGGAAATGATGGCTGCTTTGCAAAAAGGCGAAGTGCTATGTGCCATGGGAGACCGGGTTTTCGGGAATGATAAAAATGCGGTTACGGTTCAATTTTTAGGAGGATCTGTTCGGGTGCCGTACAGTTTTTATCGCTTGGCGGCGGCGACAGGGGCTCCGATTATTGTGATGTTTTTCCCCTGGCTTACCCGCGGGGAATTTGGCTCTATGACGATGAAAGTGCTTTACGTAAAAGAACAAAGCCCATTGAAAGAAAATTATGTAGACTATGCTCAACAATTCGTGGACGAACTGCAAAAATTTTGTATAAAATATCCGTATCAGTTTTTTAATTATTTTAACCTTTGGGAGAATGACCATGCAACAAACCATTGAAGAAATCAAGCAACTCATTGCCGAAGGCATTGATTTAGGTGGTGCTGATTTATCTAAATTTGGCGCGGAAGATGCTATCTTCGGCGAACAAGGCCTGGGGCTGGATAGTTTGGATGCTGTAGAACTTATCATGTTACTGCAAAAAAAATACGGTATTACCGTAGAAAATATGCAAAAAGGCCGCGAAATTTTTAAAGATTTAGGCACGTTGGCCGAATATATTGAAAAGAACCGGAAAAAATAATGGTGGCTGTTGCCGTTGCCGGGGCCGGATGCTTGTGTGCGTGCGGCAATACGGCGGAAGATTGTTTTGAAAGGGCGCTAAAAGGTAACGCCCGTTTTGCTTTACCAAACGGACGCGTAAAAAGTGCCTATACGGCAAGTTATCCTGTTTTTTTGGTTAATCCCGAAATTGTGGCTGCGCGGCCGGGAGATCAAAGTCTTAGTTTGCATTTCTTTTTAACCGCCGCCCGGGAGGCTTTTTTACAAGCCGGGATATCCCCCCAACTGTTGCAAAAAAAACGGGTGGGTGTGATTGTCGGTACATCGGTAGATGCTTCTTTTAATTGTTTTAATGTATATGAAAATTGGCGTTTGCACTCCCCTAATCCCCACGATAAAGAATATTTAGTCCGCTATTTTAATTCCTCCACAGCGGCGGCTGTGAGTCGTTATTTCGGCTTTACAGGGCCTTTCCAAACGATCGTTACGGCGTGTGCCAGCGGAACGGACGCTGTGGGACTTGCTAAAAATTGGATTATAAATAATGTGTGCGATGTGGTGCTTTGCGGTGGAACGGATGAAATTAATTTAATTCCTTACGATGGTTTTATCCGTCTGTTGATTGCTTCTAAAGATAGATGCCGCCCGTTCTCCCAAGATAGAAACGGCATTAATATCGGCGAAGGAGCCGGAGCACTGCTACTGGTTAATAAAAAACTTGAGCAAGAATTTCATTTAACTCCCAAAGGATATGTGCTGGGGTATGGAAATGCGTGTGATGCGTATCATCCTACCGCGCCGGATCCCGAGGCCAAAGGCCTGAAAAAAGCCCTCTGTTTTGCATTAAAAGAAGCAGCAGTTTCTTCCAAGGAATTGGCCTTTGTGAATGCACATGGCACCGCCAGCCAGGCCAATGATGCCGCCGAAGCAGTCGCTTTTAAAGAATTGTTGCCACAGGTACCTGTTTGGGGTTCCAAGGGCGTAACCGGGCATACGTTGGGGGCAGCGGGTGCGGTAGAGGCCGTGCTTACGTTGCTGGCCTTGCAACACCACACACTCCCGGCCACGACCGGATTTACAACGTTGGACCCGGCTATCGGTTTTTCCCCTTCTACGCAAACTACTTCGCTTACTAAAAATGTAGCTGTTTCCAATTCGCTTGCTTTTGGCGGATGTAATGCGGCGCTTGTACTATCTACGGAGGATATCCATGGTTGAATTTTACATTAACGGTTTTTCCTCCTTTCAAGGTGATATTTCAACGGACCAATTGACTGCTTATTTTGAAGCTCGCCGTTTGCGCCGTATGGAAGCAATTGCCAAAAATGCGTTATTCTGTTCGTGCCAAGCGTTGGAGCAAGCAGGGCTTTCCATTTCCGAACCGAAAGAGTTGGCTCTTAGCGTGGCGGTAGGAGCTGGTTCTTTGGAAAGTACGTGCAAATTTATGGATAGCATTATTAACGACGGAGATGAACTTTCTTCCCCCACCGCTTTTGCCGGGTCGGTACATAATGCTACCGGGCTTACACTTTCCATGTTTTTGAATTTGCACGGACCGTGCGTTACCACCGGGCAATTTGATTTCTCGTTTGCAGGGGCATTATTAACAGCTCAGCAATTTTTAAAAAGTGGCCAAACGCAAGAAGCGTTAGTGGTCGTGGCGGAAGACATTAATCCCGTTGCTTCTGAATATGCTTCGCAAGAGCCGGCTTTATTTGCGCCGGTACTGCGTTGCCCGCAAGGGCCTTTTGTGCGAGCTGCGGCGGCGTTTGTTCTTTCGGCCAAGCCGACCGAACACACCCTTTATCAAATTAACCGCTTAGAATTTACCCGTACCAAAAACCCGGTTATAGAAACGGCTACGGTAGCTACCGCCGCCTGGAATGCGCTGGAAACAGCACGTTTTATGCAACATGAAAAATCTTTTATATTGACAGATAGTTTTGCCTGTGCTACTTTATTAATAGAGGGAAATGCTTATGTTAAACCGTAGTGATGTAAAACGTATTTTATTTGATTTATTCCGTACCGAATTGGCCCGCCGCCAAAAAGATGCGCTGGCCGTATTTGATGAGCCGATTGATGAATTGTTTCCTAAAATGCCGATGGGTGTATTGCAGGAAGGTTATAAACAAGCGGCGATTATTTTTGGTTACAAATCGCAACCATTTTCGTCACTGGAACTAATGACGGATTATGCCTATGCTTCTTATTTAAGTAACCGTCAAATTACTTTTTTAACTTCCGGAAGTACCGGAATTCCCAAACAATGCCCCCATTCTTCCGAAATGATTTGGGAAGAAACCCGCGGCGTAGCTCCGCTTTTTAAAGGAATTAAACGCATTGTTTCCCTCGTTCCGACCAATCACCTCTACGGCTTTACTTTTACGGTTATCTTGCCGCATACGTTAAATGTGCCCGTTGTACGGTTGCCCGCATTACCAACTCAACATTGGAATGTACTGCTCAAGTCCGGCGATTTGGTAGCCGGTTTCCCGCTTTTTTGGAATTATTGGCTTCGCTGTGGAAACCGTTTTCCAACGGGCGTACATGCTTTGTCTTCTACGGCTCCGTGCAAAGATGAAATTATTCGGGGACTATTTCAGGCGGGTTTATACCAATTTACGGAGATTTACGGAGCCAGCGAAACAGGTGCTATGGCTTTTAGACATCAAGCCGGCGAACCGTTTGAATTATTCCCGTTTTGGGATACAAGTGTAAAAGAAGGCAAACTGCGTATTAAACGCCAATGCAATAATACGTGGATCTCGCTACCCGATGAGGTGCAACTCGTTAAAGACCGCTTTTTAATTCCGCTTAAAAGAGCCGATGCCTGTGTACAAGTAGCGGGTATTAACGTCTATCCCAAACGGGTGGAAACTATTTTATCCGAGCATCCGGCCGTGAAAGCTTGCCGCGTGCGCTTGATGCGTGCCGAAGAAGGTGAACGGTTAAAAGCGTTTATTGTGTTGAACGAAGGGTACACCTCTCAACATTTGGGAATTATCCGCACGTACTTGGCAGGGAAATTAACGGTGCACGAAATGCCGCGTACTTTTACGTTCGGGCCCGAATTACCTGTATCGCAAATGGGTAAAGATGTGGACTGGTAAATCATTGGAAATTCTTTGTACTAAAAAATCCCCGGGAAATAAAAACCCGGGGATTTTTTATTTCCCCCCCAAAAATATCTCGTCGGAGAGTATATAAAGGGCCTAGATAAAAAATAGGTCCTTTGGCCCTTGTGGCCAAATTTAGGGTCGTGTTACAATGACAAGTGAGGACGCTGTGATAGCGCGCCCATGGATTTCAAAGGGTCAAAAGGTTTTATGTAAAAATAAACCTTTTGGCCCTTGTTATTCGGTCTTTTTCCAACAAAAAAATAGGTAAAACGGAGCCTAAACATGAAAAAATTAATATCCTTGCTAGTCAGTTTATCTTTGATTTTCGTTAGCGTAACCCCCTCCTACGCAGGAGCGGGGATTCCTCCTGTAAAACAACTGATAACAGCCAGTCGTGCGTGGGCCGCCACTATTAACCCGTTTGTAGTTACCCGCGTGAGCGCGCTGCCGATCCAACTCTCCGCCATGACAGCCGCAAGTGTGCGA
>CADBFX010000003.1 GCA_902794125.1 uncultured Elusimicrobium sp.
CCTGTTACTTGACGAGCCAACCAACCACTTAGATTTAGAAACAGCGCTTTGGTTGGAAAATTATTTGGTGCGTTTAGACAAAACAATTTTTATTATCAGCCACGACCGTCACATTTTAAACCGTTTATGCGATAAAATTATCCATGTGGAAGAAGCCCAGTTGAAACTTTATAACGGCAATTATGATACCTACGAACGCACGCGCGCAGCTGCCATAGAAGGAGCCAAATTGGCCGCAGCCAAACACGAACGGGTCGTAGCGCATTTGCAATCGTTTGTGGACCGCTTTCGCTATAAGGCCACCAAGGCCAAGCAAGCGCAAAGTCGTATTAAAATGATTGAAAAATTGGGAGATGCTCCGCAGATTCCGAAAGACCCGGAGGCACATTTTGAATTTCCGTCGCCGGAACGGTTACAAAATGCTTTGGTTACTATAGAAGATGGCGTAGCCGGATACGATGATAAACCCGTGCTGGAAAAGTTGAATTTGCGTATTGAGCCCGATGACCGCATTGCGTTACTGGGCGCCAACGGAAACGGAAAATCTACGCTGGCCAAAATTTTGTCACATCGGTTGCTACTGATGAGCGGCAAAATGACGATGGCCAAAAAAATGAAAGTGGCGTATTTTTCGCAACATCAGACGGAAGAATTAGATGTGGAAAAAACGCCGTACGAAATGCTTTCTGCCAATCCGTGCACAACTGGGAGCTTTTGGGCTTAATAAAGCAAAAAGCGATACGGAAATCGGCAAGTTGTCCGGCGGAGAAAAATCACGCCTGCTTTTGGCGCTGATTACCAAAGATGCTCCGCATCTGTTAATTTTAGACGAGCCAACAAACCACCTTGATTTGCAATCCCGTCAAGCGCTGTTGGAAGCATTAAATGCTTACGAAGGTGCTGTTGTGCTCATTACACATGATTTACACGTGATAGAACTGACGTGCGACACTTTGTGGATGGTGCGTCACGGCACATGCAAAACCTTTATGGGCGATTTGGAAGATTACCGGGCGCAACTACTTAAAAATAATGACCGCAACGATTTGGCAAGTGATAAAATATCTTCTAAAGAAGCTCAACGCAAAGCGGCGGCAAACCGCCGCGCGCAACTGGCTCCGCTAAAAAAAGAAATTCGCGCCTTGGACGAAAAAATAGAAAAAATGACAGCGCGCAAAACGGCGTTGGAACAGCAGTTAGTGATGCAATATTCGGCGGATAGCAGCATTGAACTGGCCCTTCTTTCCGGACAACTTAAAGACGCGGAAGAAGAGTGGCTGCGGCTAAACGAACAGTGTGAGGAAATTGCGGCGGAGAAATAATATGAAAAACGTATTTACACAACTGCCTGACTATTTGCAACGTTCTCTCAAACAGCAAGGAATTGCTACGCCTACCGAAATCCAAACAGGGGCAATTTCGCCTGCATTAGCTGGCAAAGATGTGCTAGCCACTGCCCAAACCGGTACTGGCAAAACGCTGGCGTTTTTGTTGCCGCTACTGGTGCAACTGGAAAAAAATCCGTCTCAAAATGCGCTTGTTTTATCGCCCACGCGGGAACTGGCTCAGCAAACTTTTGAAGAAATAAAAAAATTGGAAGATGAGGAGCACGCATTTAAACCCGTATTGATTATCGGCGGGGATAATATTCATAAACAATTTGCCGATTTACGCAAGCACCCGCGTATCATTGTGGCTACACCGGGACGCGTAATTGATCACTTGCAGCGAAAAAGTATAGATTTGAAACATACCCATTTTTTAGTGCTGGACGAAACTGACCGCATGTTAGATATGGGTTTTATTGAAGATATGCGCCGCATTGTGCAAGGGTTGCCCCAACCGCGGCAGACGTTTTTATTATCCGCTACGTTACCAAAAGAAATTGTTTCATTATCATCGGAGTTTTTGCAAAATCCCATCCGCGTCAAAGTAGGGTCTGTGGTTTCGGCGGCGGACCGGGTGATGCAGGAAATTGTGTATGTTTCTATACGGGAAAAATTGCCGCAACTGCTACACGAATTATCTGTGCGTCAGGGTTCGGTGCTGATTTTTACCCGCACGCGGCGGGGGGCGGAACGCCTAACTAAGCAACTAAAATTATATGGTCAAAAAGCCAACGCGTTGCACGGCGATTTGCGTCAAAACCGCCGGCGGCAAGTGTTGGAGTTTTTTAAAACGCAGGCCGTGCGTGTGTTGGTAGCGACGGACGTAGCCGCGCGCGGAATTGATGTGCCGCATATTGCACATGTGATTAATTACGATTTGCCTCAATCGCCGGAAGATTATATCCACCGCATTGGCCGTACAGGCCGTGCCGGTGCGGTAGGAAGTGCAATTTCTTTTATTTCGGATGATACAGATAAATGGCAGGAAATTTGTAAGGTGGCCCGGTTTTCTTCTCCGGTAAAACAAGTGGAAAAGACGATTCGCCCGCTTCCAACGCCTAAATTCGTAGCGCAGGAAGAAGGAGCCGTGCACGCTAAACCACGCAAAAAAGAACGTCGGCCCATTCCGGTTTCCAAAGCTACTGCGCGGGCCAAAGAATTGCTAGCCGAAGGGAAAGTATATTTGCCGCAAGGGGAAGAATTGGCCCGGGCTCGTCAGCAAACAGCCATCGAAGTCAAAACAAGAGCGCGCAAAAAAGTAGCCACTTTCCAAAAAGCGGTACAAGCTGCTCGCGTATTAAACACCCCCGAAACGCACGATTCGTTCCGCCGGGTAAAGGTGGGAGTAAGTAAAAAGAAATTGCAGCAGCAAACTCAAAAAAATGTTGTGCATCACAAACCCTACAAATCCAATACGCACCGTTTTAAACGTAAACGCCGCTCATAAAAAAACCGCCCCGGTATCGGAGCGGTTTTTTGTGAAGTAATCTTATATTAGCCTTCAATTGTGTATTCGTGAGCCCCTTCGCTTAATGCACGTTTGCCGATGGCCGGGCACAACCAGGCGTATTTACCGTTAGCGCTGTATTCGCAAATCAGTGCATCTTTACCTTCGGTGGCGTGGTTGTAAAACATTTTTAAGCAGTAGGTGCCGAGGGCTTCGCCTTCATTATTTAAGCGGCAGGCAGAAACGTCATTTTCGGTAAATTCATATTCAAACTTACCGATTTTGAAAACGGGAGATTCATGGTCAGTTGCATCAAAAAAAGTTACATCTAAACCGTTTAGCATTCGGGGCGTTTCCGAAAAAGCAGCTTTGTAGCGGCGGGCGGAATCAAACATCGTTTTTAAATTTGTCATGGCTTCAATAGCTTCGGCCCGTTGCACCGAGCGACGATACTGCGGAACGGCGATAGCAGTCATAATAGAAATAATGAGTACTACGGCGAGTAATTCAATTAGTGTAAAACCTACTTTTAGTTTGTTCATGAGATTCTCCTTATGTATTTAGTATATCGGTTTTGAAAATTTTTTTCAA
The DNA here is from genome assembly GCA_902794125.1 of uncultured Elusimicrobium sp. Taxonomy (GTDB): domain Bacteria; phylum Elusimicrobiota; class Elusimicrobia; order Elusimicrobiales; family Elusimicrobiaceae; genus Avelusimicrobium. The sequence goes on from CADBFX010000003.1 coordinate 3,427, forward strand.
TTTTTTATTTATGCGTGCAGGTTGGCTGAAAAAAGATATAATAAAATAACAGATTGCTTGTAAGGGGAACCTATGAAAAAAAATATTGTACGTGCAGGTTTTACATTAACTGAACTTATGGCCGTAGTAATTATCGTGGCTATTTTGGCCGGTATTGCGGCCGGCTCTTATAAAAAAGCGGTGGAACGCAGCCGGTATTCCGATGGGTTAGTAGCTGCTACTTCTATGATGGAGTCGGTAAACCGCTATTATCTGAACAATGATGATTTGGATGATGATGAACGCACTCGTCCGACCATTGCCCAGGCCGATATCTCTTTTCCGAATACGAAAGCTTGCAAGACGGCTAGTAACTACTGTACCAAAACAAAATTTTTTGAAATTACAATTAAGGATGATGGTTCTGTAGAAGCCGTACGCTATAAAGGCGCTACCAAAGGTGATTACGGAGTACGTGTTTACTCGGACGTTTTTGGTAGTAACCAACGTTCTGATAAAGAATGTATCTACTATAACAAGACGGGGAAAGATATTTGCGTATCGCTCGGATACGGATGCGGCACTTCCATGGTTTGTTCCAAAATCTAAAACTGTCTTTTTACTTTTTTCCGCCCCGGGCTTTCTGGGGCGGATTTTTTATGTGCTATAATATACATATGACGAAAAAGAACGCGGTTTTAGTGGTATGTTCTAACCGTAAAGCCTACCATGATTATTTTATAGAAAACACCTACGAAGCCGGCTTGGAACTTTTGGGAGCAGAGGTAAAATCTATCCGTCAGAAAGAACTGAGCTTGGAAGGTAGTTTTGTGCGGGTGGAAAATGGGGTGGCGTGGGTATATAACATGCACGTAAAGCCTTACAAATTTAATTCCCTTTCCGAGCCGGACCCTACGCGCCATCGGCGGTTACTTTTACATAAAAAAGAACTGCGCAAACTGGCTGCTCAGGCGGAAATTAAAGGTTACGCCTTGGTGCCGGTGGAAGTGTATTTTAAAGATGGTTGGGCCAAATTGAAAGTGGCGGTAGCCAAAGGGAAACATTTGTTTGATAAGCGCGAATCACTTAAAAAACGCGATTTAAACCGCGAAATGGAACAAAATTTTAAAAATAAAATCCGCTTTTAGCACCGTATAAAAAAGGCTGGATTTTTGCGTCGCAATATTCTACAATATACTTACTTGGGCGGGTGGCGGAATTGGCAGACGCGTACGGCTCAGGACCGTATGGACGAAAGTCCTTAAGGGTTCAAGTCCCTTTCCGCCCATTTCTATTTTTTAGGTTGCTACTATGAGAAAGAATGACTTCTATCGGCCGTCAATGGCCTCGCTGGGTAAAAAAAGGCGGGTCGTCCGACGGAAAAAGGGGTCATCTTTTTTTTCTAAACTTTTTGTGCTGCTGGTGCTGGCCGGAATTGGTTACGGCGGATACTGGGCTTGTGCTAAAGGATATGAAGCCTTGGTTCGTTCCCGCGTGTCTAACTGGCATGTAAAACAAGTGGTAGTGAACGGTTTGAGCGGAAACTTGCAGAAGGAAGTAGCTTCGTTGGCGTCCGGATATCCCGGGAAGCCATTTTCCGTTAAAGAAGCCGTTGCCCTACGCGGCCAAATTATTCAAAAATACCCCATGCTAAAAGAAGTAAGTGTAAAACGGGGATTATTAAGTGGTAACTTAACTATTACAGCTCACCACCGCAAACCGTTGGCTAAATTTGTGCTTCCTGATAAAACAGTAAAATATATTGACCCGGACAGCACGATTTACACCGATACAAACCCGGATTCGTTGCAAAACGTTCCCTTTGTGGAATTGGAAGGAACAGTGCCGGAAAAATTAGGCGCGGAATTTGTGGATTTGGTGGAAAGCACCTTGCGGCTTAATAAAGAACTTGATTTTGCTTTTTTACGGATGAATTTGGCGGAAAATACAGTGAAAATGTACATGCCGGACGGATCGGTGATTGATTTTGGCAGGGCAGTACATTTGAAGAAAAAAGCAGCCCGGGCCGCGCAAATTTTAACATTTGCGCACGGTAAATACCAGGCTCCGTTTACGTTAAATTTTCAGTTTTTTGAAAAAGGCAAAGTTTTTTTAACACAAAAAGCCCATTAAATCTTATAATAGAGAAAGGGCCTTTTTATGATAAGCCGGTTGGACCGGTTAAACTCCAGGTGATTTTATGGCAAAAACAAATTTAATTGCAGGGCTTGATATCGGCAGCGGTAAAATGACGTGTATTGCTGCTGCACATGACGTTGAAACCAATACGTTGCAAGTAATGGCCGGGCGCAGTGTTCCGTGTAAAGGATTGCGCGGGGGGATGGTGTCCGACATACGGGAAACGTCCGCTTCGGTAACACATTTGTTGGGTAGTATTGAGCGGGAGTGTAACCAAGAAATCGGGAATTTATTTGTGGGCGTACGCGGTGCGCATTTGGAATCATTTAGCAACCACGGTACGTATAACATTTCCCGCCTGGATAAAGAAATTACGCAAGCCGATATGAAATTGGCTATTGAAAATGCCAAGGCCATGCCGATTAAAAACGATAACGAAATCGTCAACGTAATTACCCAGGGCTACTCAATTGATAAACAGCGCGGTATCAATAACCCAGAAGGAATGGAAGGTTCACTCTTAGAAGTAGATGTCCACATCACCACCGGGTCTTCCACGCATTTAAACAATTTAGCCAAAGCCATTCAACGGCCCGGATATAAGATTGACGGTACTTTTTACAGTTTGTTGCCCTTAGCCGACACCGTGCTTACACAAGAAGAAAAAGAAATCGGGGCCCTTATTTTAGACCTGGGCGGAGAAACAATGTCCGTCGGTATTTACATTGACGGTATTTTAAAATTTTCGCGCGATATTCCGTACGGATGTGATCTAATTACCAGTGATTTGTCACGTCTGTTGCATACGTCCCGCCAAAATGCCAAAGAAATTAAAGAAAGATACGGTGTTTCTTTCCCTACTTTTTTGGATGAAGAAGGAGAAATTCCGGTTCCGTCTTTGGATGGTCGCAGTTCCCACAACATTAAGAAAAGTTATGTGTTGGATATTATTCAGCCCCGCGTGGAAGAACTCATTGAACAAGTGGGGCGTTGTGTGGAAACCTCCGGTTATAAAAATTTCCCGGTAGTGGGTGTGTTGACGGGTGGCGGCTCTTTAATGCCCGGTATTACGGAACATTGTGTCAGTATTTTGGGACTTAAAGAAGTGCGCCGCGGAGGCGTGCAACGGGATCTCATTACCAGCCCGGACGAATTTTTTGAACCGCAATACAGCACCGCCATGGCACTAGCCATTTATGCGTGCGAAAATGCCGGATATGACGAATATGCCGGCGGCTCGTACGAAAATAACTCGTCTGTTTTTGGCAAATTGGGCAAATGGCTTAAAGGCGTAGATATTTTTGGCGGTTGAGAGTGTATATGACACGAGATTTATTCATGCCGGCCGATTCGTTTGAAACTAAAAAGGCCAAAATTAAAGTAATTGGGGTAGGCGGTGGTGGCGGTAATGCCATTAACCACATGGTTGCTTCCGGCTTAAAAGATGTTGATTTTATTGCCGTAAATACGGACGCGCAAGATTTGCGCCGCAACCAAGCTCCTTATTTAGTGCAAGTAGGCGAAAAAATTACAAAAGGACTCGGGGTAGGCGGTGACCCGGAAAAAGGGAAACGCGCGGCCGAAGAATCGAAAGAAAAATTAAAACTCATCATCGGTCAATGTGATTTATTATTTATTACGGCCGGAATGGGAGGTGGCACCGGTACGGGGGTGGCTCCGTACTTGGCCAAACTAGCCAAGGAAATTTATGGCGATGATTTACTCGTTCTTGGCGTAGTGACGCGGCCTTTTAATTTTGAAGGTTATGTGCGCGAACGACAAGCCGACGAAGGAATTAAAGAAATGTCCAAATATGTGGACTCCATGATTATCGTGCCAAACGAAAAATTATTTGCCCACGTGAATCCGGAAACATCCTCCAAAGATGCGTTTAAAATGGTGGATGAAGTACTATTGCAAGCCGTCAAAGGGATTTCGGAAGTAATTACCCAGCCGGGGGAAGTGAACATCGACTTTAACGATATTCGCAAAGTGATGTGCCACTCGCACAAGTCGCTTATCGGTATCGGCGAAGCCAGCGGGCAAGGTCGTCATTTGGCAGCCGTTAAAAAAGCCATCGCCTCTCCGCTATTGGAAAATGCGGATATCCGCGGTGCGAAAGGATTTATTGTTCATTTCTCGGCAGAAGAAAATTTAACTCTTTTGGAACAAGGCGAAGTAATGAATTTAATTCGTCAGTATGCCAGTAACGATTCTATCATCATGTTTGGACAAACGTATGATTCTACGTTAGACGGAAAATTCAAAGTAACGGTGATTGCCACGGGTTTTAGCCCGGAAAAGGCTAACATCTATGCCAGGAAACAGTCCTTGGATAGCACGATTCCACCCGGCAGTATGGCTAAACCGGCAAGAACCGAAGTTTTTGCTTCATTTGAAAAACCTCGTTCCTCCGAACCGGAGGACGAAATGTTAATCCCGGCGTTTTTGCGCCGTAAAAAGAACCGGTCGTAAAAGGAGAAAAATATGGCGGTAGGGTTACAAAGTTTATTAAGAACGGTAGTAGATAATAAGGCCAGCGGTTTGCATATCCGCGGTGCGTCCAATGCGTATGTGCGTTTGAACGGGCAGATTAAACCGATTGACGATAGTTTTGTATCCAATGACGAAGCCCGGAAAATGGCGTACGCTTGTATGGGCGAGCGCGAACGGAAATTATTTGAACAATATGCGTCGGTGGACTTTTCGCTGGATGCTAAATCATACGGTCGTTTTCGTTTTAACGTGTTTCGCCAAATGGGCAAGATTTGTATGGCTATTCGCCATATTCCGCTCAAAATTCCTTCTTTTGAATCGTTGCACTTGCCGGGTAACATCTTGCGTAAAATGGCAGAATCTCGCCGTGGGCTCATATTAGTAACCGGGATGACCGGTTCCGGTAAAACTTCTACCTTGGCTGCCATGATTGATCACATCAATAAAACGCGTGCCGGTCATATTTTAACCATTGAAGACCCAATCGAATTTTTACATAGCGATAACCGCTGTATCGTCAGCCAGTTGGAACTGGGGGTAGATACGCCTTCCTACACGGCGGCTATCCGCGCCGCGATGCGCCAGGACCCGGATGTGGTGTTAATTGGCGAGTTACGTGACCCCGAAGTAGTCCGTGCAGCCGTTACTGCCGCGGAAACCGGGCAGCTTGTGTTAGGAACGATGCACACGGTCAACGTCAATGAAACGTTAACGCGTTTGGTGGATGCGTTCCCGGTGGAACAACACGAACAGATTCGTTTGCAACTTTCCGACTTGATCCGCGGGATTATCTGCCAACGTTTGTTGCCGACGATCAACCCCGGTATGCAACCGGCAATGGAAATTTTAGTTTCCACTCCGCAGATTCGCAAACTTATTCGTGAAAATAAACCCAGCGACTTAGTAAAGATGATGGAAACGGGTGATTTTTACGGAATGAACACGTTTGACCAATCACTGGCTACACTTTATAAGTCCGGTATAATTGATTTGGAAACAGCACAAGCTGCCGCTACCAGCCCGGATGCCATTATGTTGGCGGTGCGCGGTGTAACGAACAATTTGCAGGCGGAATAATATGACGCGTGCTAACGGATTACTTATTGCTATTGACGGAACGGCCGGAACAGGAAAATCCTCTGTTGGAAAAGCGGTCGCGGCCCGGATGGGATACGGGTTTTTAAGCACCGGAGAAATGTACCGGGCGCTTGCGTATAAGGTGTTTGCCAAAAACATTACGCCGGAAGACCACGATGCGGTATTAGCCGCAGCCCGGGCACTACGCTTTACATTTATTCGCCAGCCCGATGCCACGCTTAAGATGTTTGTAGACGGCGAGTTTCTGGGTGCCAAACTGCATTTGGAAGAAGTTGGCAATGTGGCCAGCCGCGTTTCTACTAACGGCGAAGCGCGCCATGTACTTACGGAAAAAATGCGCGAAGTCGGTCAAGATGGCGCAATTGTGATGGAAGGACGCGATATCGGCACCGTGGTATTCCCGGATGCGGACATTAAGTTTTATTTAGATGCATCAGCTGAAGAACGTGCCAATCGCCGGGTAAAGCAATTGCAAGAGGCGGGAGAAAAACCCGATTACGCCGAAATTTTACGTTTGATTCAAGAACGGGACTACCGCGATTCTCACCGCGCTGTCAGCCCGCTCAAACCGGCGGAAGATGCTATTATTATTGATACGTCGCATTTAAATATGGAGCAAGTTATTGCGGCGGTTTTGGAGAAACTACCCCATCATGCTTCTTAATTTGGTAAAATTAGTTGCTAGGATCTATTTCAAAACCTGTTATAACTTTAAAGTGGAGGGGTTGGAAAACATTCCTCAAACAGGGGCACTCATCATAGCGGGAAATCATCTTTCCAACGCAGACCCGCCGGCGATAGGAGCATTTGCCGGGCTGGTGCGCGATTCTCGTTTTGTGGCCAAAAAAGAATTATTTGCCGTGCCGGGGTTGGGGTGGTTTTTTCGCCATTGCCAGTATATCCCGGTGGACCGGGCCCGCACGATTGGCGATTTTGGGGCGTTAAAAGAGGTCGTAAACGCTTTGGAACAAGGCCAAAGTGTGGTGATGTTCCCGGAAGGGACCCGGAGTAAAACAGGTAAGCCGCAGAAACCGAAAAGCGGTATCGGATTTTTAGTATATAAGACGGGCGCGCCGGTTTTGCCCGTAAAAATAGAAGGGACGTTTGGCTGGCCGTGGGTACGGAAAATCCGTGTTAAATTTGGCACGGTAATGACGTTACAAAAAGACGAAACACTGGAACCTAAGGCGCAGTATAAACAATTTGCAAATCAAATTATGGATCAGATTAACTCTATCCACATCTAACGGAGGTTACGCAGGCCTCTTCACCGAGGACCTGTAATAAGGACTTATGACGACAAACGAAGAAATTAAAAATACCGAAGACACAATTAACGAAACCGAAATGACGATGGAGCAGTTAATTGCGCAGCAAGAGTCTTTATCGGAGAAGTTGTACAAGAAAGAAATTGTAGAAGTTCCTGTAGTTCAAATCAACCAAGATTATATTTTAGTGGATACCGGTGCCAAAAAAGAAGGGGCGATTGCCGTGTCCGAATTTGAAGGGAAAACGTTGCCCGCCGTCGGCGATACGATTTCTGCGGTACTCGTAAAACGCGGCAGCGATGAACGCCCGGCTATTTTGTCCCATAAAAAAGCGCTTGAATTTTTAGGGTGGGATATCTGCAAAAAAGCTTATGAAGAAAAAGAACGCGTCAAAGGCACGATTATAGAATGTGTAAAAGGCGGCTATATTGTAGAAGTGTTTGGTGTAAACGGTTTTATGCCGCTGTCGCTTTCTGAATTGCACACTGCGTATAAACATTACTTGCCCAAAGGGGCCAAGATTAAAGCCCAAATTGTAGAATTTGCGAAAGAAAAACAAAAACTTATTGTTTCGCGCAAACAAGTGTTGGAAGAAGATGAAGCTGTCCGCCGCGAACAAGTACTCGGCGAAATTAAGGAAGGCGATGTGCTTCGTGTGGTGGTTTCCAAAGTGGATAAAGAAAAATTGTTCCTCCGCTTCCACGGTATTGAAGGCATTGTAACGTTGGAAAATATCGCCTGGAAAGAACCTCAAACCGCAATTGCTAATTTCCGCCGCGGCCAACGCTTGAAAGCCAAACTCTTAAAATTAGACAAAGAAACTCCGCGTTTGGAATTCGGCCTTAAACAATTGTTCCTCAACCCGGCCGATGCGTTAAAACGCCGCTATCCGTACAAGAGCTCCGTAAAAGCGACGATTACGAAAGTGTCCGAAGAAAAAGGTGTAGAATGCACCATCGGTAAGAACAATACCAAAGCCTATATCAGCCCGTTTGAAATGGGGCGCGATTTTACCGCCAAAGAAGGCGATACGATCACCGCTTTGGTAGTGGGTGTCAACCCGGAAACTTTCACGGTGAACTTGTCTGTCAAGAAGTACGACCAAGCCCAAAACCGCAAAGTAGTGGCGCAATACTTAAAACAAGCTCCGCGCCCGACGCTTGGCCAACTCTTGCAAGATTCTTTTAAAACAGACGAAGAAGAAAATAACTAACGTTAGATAAAAAAGCCCCGCGAAAAGCGGGGCTTTTTTTATGGAAAAATTTACTAAAAACTCTTTTCCTTTTGCTCATAAAAAACTACAATATTAAAAACCGTTTCTAGGAAATAAATATGCTAAATTTAACCAAGCCCGCTAAAGAGACTTTTTACATGAAACTCGTGCGCGTTTTTTTAGCGATGATTTTCTTGGTCGTTCCGCTCATCTTTTTTACCGATCTAACGGCTAATCCGTTTTTTATTCAAAATAGTTTGTTGTATGTATTGCTAGCCCTTCTTTACGGTACGCTGGCCGTCAAATTCTTGCGGACTCAGAATATAGACTTCACCAAAACATTTTTTGACTTGGCATTCTTTATCTACGTTCTGGCGTGCGTGGTGGGGTGGTTATCGGCGGTGTCATCTGCGCCGCAAGCGTTACGCCAGACCATGTTTTATGGGTTTTTAAACTATGGGACGCTTCTGGTGTGTATAGCCGTGGGGGCTTACGTGATTAGTAAAAACGTAGTGTTTTCCGGCACGATTGAAAGCAAAACAAATTATATTTTACTCTTCTTAGCATGGGGAAGTTTGTGGTACTTTTTACCGCTTTTAAAAACGGTTCCATCATCGGACTCTTTATTCGCCAAGATGTTTGATTGGTATGCACTTTTCTTATGGGCGGTGGGCGTATGGCTGGCGGTGCGGGTACTTCGTAAACTAGTACAAGAAAATATTTTGGTGCTGATGTTTGTGGCCGTGTTTTTGGCGTGTTGTTATGGGGTATTGCAAGCGCTGGGACTGGAATTTTTGTGGCCGTTTGAAATTAACCAATTTGCTACGCGGGCTTTTTCTACCTTCGGAAATCCTAACTTTTTATCCTCGGCTGTAGTGATGTTGTTACCTGCCTTGTTGGTTTACTACATGCGTACCGAAAGCAAAAAAGATATTTTGGTATACGGCTTGTTGGTTCTCGTTTATATCCTGTTCTTATCGTTTGGGTTGGCGCGTTCATGTTGGTTAGGGGCGGCGTGTGCGCTCATCATGATGTGGATGTTTGGCACGCTTCGTTCTCTTATTTTAGAGCGCAAACTGCGCGTGTTTTTGTTGGCGGTATTAGCCATTGGCGTGGGGTGGGGATCTGTGTATGTAGGCGGGAAAGATACCCCCAGCCCGGTAGCCCACCGGGCCGAAGAATTAACCCAAGTGACTCCTTCCAATATTACCTTACACGTGGATAAAGACCATATTTTCCAGTCGCTTCACCAACGGTTATTTATGTGGGACGTGGCCAAAGAAATTTTTTTGGACCGCCCTGTGTTGGGTAGCGGGCTCGGGAATTTCCAAATGGCGTTTGAGCAAAACCAACCCAAGTCGCTACTGCGTCATTCTAATTTGCGTGAATTAAAAACCATTACTCATGCTCCGCATAACGAGATTTTCTTCCAACTGGCCCAAGGCGGATTGGTGGGCGTGGGAATTTTCCTCTTTATGTTTATGGTGCTTTTTTTAGAAGTGCACGATTTCGCCGTTCATAAAAAAGAGGGGGATAAAAAACAACTCCTGCAAGCGCTTTTCTGCGGTATTTTAGGGATGTTAGTGGATAATATGCTTAACATTTCTTTGCATGCGGTAGTGCCTGCGTTTATCTTTTGGTGGTTAGTCGGGGCAGAAGTAAGCGGTGTCGGTAAGGCGGAAGGCAAAATTGTCGTCACTGCCAACCCATTTACCAAAACGGTAGCATTGGTGGTGATGTTACTCAGCGTTGCGGTTATTGTGTGGCAAGTGTTATGGTTGAAAAGCGAGTACCGATTTTTTACGGGGCAGAAATATATTGCTCAACAAAATTACGACGCGGCTAAACAAGATTTATCGCAGGCCTTGGCCTTATATCCGGCGAATACGGAAGCCGGTTTTCGGTTAGGAAATTTGTTGCTCGCACAAGAGAAGTACGATGAAGCTCTTGCCGTATTTGAAAAAACCTTGGCGGCCGCTTCTTATTACGAAGAAGTTTATTACCATGCGGCGTTGGCTGCCCTGGGTACTAAAGACACAAAAAAAGCTGTTCGTTATTTGATGGATAATTTGCGTTTACATCCGTATCATCTGCAGGCGTACGGAATGTTAATGCAACTACTCTACGAAAATGTAATTTACGCCGGCAGCGAAGAGTTAGCCATGATGGAAAGAGGCCTTAAATTGTTCCCTTATGAGACCGGTTTTTGGCGTTTGGCAGGGGAAATTTACGACAAATTAGGCGAAAAAGAATATGCAAAAAATGTATATCAGCGTGGACTGACTGTAGATACGTTGGATAAAGAACTTTTGCGGAGGTTGGAACAGTTATACCCGGCTTCTGCCGCCCAGCGGCCTGTGATAATAGAGCAGGCGCGCCGTTTGCAACAGTATCATGCAAAAGTGGAAAAATTTAATAAAATGTCGCCCTACTACCAACAACGCTTACGCAATGAAGTGGAAGCATACGTCAAAGATTTCCCGGATGATACGAACGGGCCTATTTTGTTAGCCCGGATCTTGTCCCTTTCCGGCAATGATATCAAAGCTAAGGAAGTGCTGGAAGAAGTGTTGAATAAACACCCGGATGATTTGTGGGCAAATTTAGCGTTGTCTACGTTATTGTACAAAGCGGAAGATTTAAAACAAGCTAAAAAAAGTTTGGAAGATGCCCTGTTTTATTACCCGGGAAACGAAGTTGCCACCGCTCGTTTAGCGGCGATTTCCCGTTGAGGAAAGAATAAAAAAGTTTGTTTTTTAGAGAAAATTAAAAAAGTACCTTTACAAACCGTGCTAAATTGCTATAATTCTAGTATCTGTGTTTGTCGCAGGGTACAAACGACAAGCGGGAAGGAATAGGATTACTTCATGATGAAAACAAATAAATTTTGGAAGATTTTTGTATTTGCTTTGTGTTGCATTGTGTGTGCAAGTGCTACACCTCTCCTGGCGGCCAATATGGCTAAACAACTGGAAAAAGGGATTGAGCTTTTTAACGAGAATAAAGACCAGGAAGCCATGGATTATTTCGTTGACGTAATGGTAAACGGTTCGCGGGATGAAATAGCCACGGCGAACAAATATATCAATGCAATCCACAACCGAATTGGTGGTATTCAAAACCCCGTGGAGGTGGATATTAATTTTAGAGAAGGCGAAGTTAAAAAATTAGATGAAGCCACGACCGATGCCGTGAAAGCCGCACAAGCGCAAGCGCAAGCCGCTGCCGATGAAGCCGCTGCAAAATTGCAGGCTGCTCAGGCGGCTGCCGATGCGGCGCAAGTAGCTGCGTTTGAAAAGCAACAAGATGCGTTGGCTGCAGTGGATGCGCAACAAAGAGCGTTGACCGAACGGATTGATGCCCAACGGGAAGCCGCCATGGCGCAAGCCGCGGCTCAACGGGCGCAAGCTTCGGCCGCTGCTACGGATGCTTTATTAAATCAACCGGCTACAGCAGCTACCGCTGCCACAACCGCCTCTTTGGCCCCATTAGTGTTATCAGAGCCGGCTGCCGGAGAAGAAACCATGGGGATGGAAGAAGAATCTGCGGTAATTGCACCTCAACAACGGGATGCAGTTTTGACAACGGCCACGCAACAACCGGCTTCCTCTGTCTTTACCGACTTAACCTCTCCACAAGCCGTAAAGGCTCGCAACTTGTATACCGAGCAAAAAATTGCCAGCATGACCGAATCGGCCATTAATCGGATTAACGATACGAAAGGGGTTCATTTGTACATGCGCGATAACCGCCCGGATGCATTGGATATTGAACCGGAAGTTTTGTTTGACCGCAATCAATTTAAGGAAGAAGCGGCTCCGGTATTAAATAGCATTTACGAATTATTAGCGTTGACCCAGGGTTCTGCGTATGTGATTTTACCGCCCGGTTCTTATACCGACGACGTTACATTATCGGGTATTCGGCAAGCCATGGCGTTAAATTCTTATCTGATTAACCGTGGCATTTCGCAAGGGAAACTCCATTATAATATGGGTCTTTCTGACCAAGAGCCTCCGGCTCGGTTCGCCAATTTAAACGGTTTGGCGATTGTATTTGATTATGACCAAAAACTCCCGATTAATTTAGAAAAGAATGCTAACAATGAAAAGGCTCCTTTGTTGAGTATGGCGGTTGTGCCGTTGTGCCACGCGTTGGATCGTTCATTAGGGGAAGCATTTGCTGTGGATTTCTCCGTGTTAGAGACGATTAATCCCATTGATAATTGGGTGTTGCAAGTGGTGCAACATGGACGGGATGGCAACTATTATGTTGTGCGCCAGTTGGAAGGTTTTGCCCCTGTTTACCACCAAATTTTATGGAACGGACGGAAAGGTATTATCGGGCCGGAATTACCGTGCGGTAAATACACTTTTGTGTTGACTGCTACCGATTTAAAAGGCGAAAAACAAACGTTGCGCCGCCGAGTAGTTGTAAAGTGCAACGAACAGACTTCTTGCCAAACAACGGGAATATGCGGAACGGTCAAAAAAGAGCAAACGGCCGCTACAACCGAAGAATTAGATTATAAAGCTGCCCGTTTATGGGTAAAACCTGGGCGTACGATGAAAACCGCTTCTGTTCAAGCAGCTGCGGTTTCCACGAAGACAACGGATGATACGGTCACTACTTCCAGTACTAAAACAGAACGGGTTCGCACCGTAATTGAAGAAGTGTCGGATAATGATCCGTATGCAAACAGTGATTCTGCCGTCGCTTCTATACCGCCCGCTCCGGCCCCGGCGGACTCTTATCCGGTGAATAATCCGTATGCCATGCCTGCGGATAGCGAAGTATTGGGTGAATTTAATTAGGAGTAAAAACACATGAGTCTTTCCGAAACATTAATTGGCAAAAATATGAATGCCAACCCGGATTGTTTAGGCATTTATATCGGTATTGATGAAATTTATGTGGCCCAAACGGCTAAAAAAGGAAGCTCCATTACGCTGGAGTCGTTGGTGCGTGTTCCCATAAATGCCGTGGACCGTACTTTGTTAAAACCGCTTGATTTGAATGAAAGTTTCTTCTCCATGGATAACTGGATAGAAGCTTTGGGAAAAGTTACTTCTAAAAAGAAATTTAAAACCAAACAAGTAGTAGTCAGCTTGGCACCCTCTTTCTGTTTATTACGCCATTTCGTGATTCAAACTCACATTGAGCGTAAAATGTGGAAGAGTTCTGTGCCGATAGAAGCTCGTAAGTATATCCATTTCCCGTTTGAAAAAGCGGAATATGCGTATCACGTGTATGAATTTGAAACAGCCGCTACCAAGCAAAAACGGTTAGGTGTTGTTTTTGCGATGACTACGAAAGTTATTATAGATAAACTGCGCAAAGGGTTAAAATCGGTAGGATTGGAATTAGTTTCTGTGGAACCTTCCAGCTTGGCCTTAGGGCGTGCTTTTAATGATAGTGATAAAGAAGCAGTCGGTACCGGCGGACGTATTTATTCCTTCTTCGGGAAGGATATGGCTAATTTCGTATTTGTGAACGAAAATGCTCCGGTGCTTTTGCGCGAAGTCGAAATTTCGGGTTCGTTGCCGGCGGAGAGACGGCGTTTTGAAATTACCAACTGCACTGAATTTATTGCAAAACAATTGGAAAAAGATCCCTTTGAAGAAGCGGTGATTACCGGGGTTAATGTGGAACAGTGGGTCCCAGCTCTAGAAGCTGATTCTAAAAAACCGGTGCGCCGTTGGGAACTTAGCGAAGTGTATGGCGTGGAAGCGCGTTCGCCGGGCGAAATTGCCGCGATCGGTTCCAGTATCAAATTTTATGACGCTAAAACACCTGATATTGATTTTACAAAAGGGACGCGTTTGAGTTCGTATGAATATAATGCGAGCCTAATGATGTGGAAAATAACGGCGTTGGTAGTGCTAATCTTCTTATTTCTCATTGGTAAGGGGTATTGGGGAATGTTTCGCCAAGAAAGCGAATTAAAGAAGGCTAAAAAAACGCATGTGCAATCTGTGGCCGATTTCGGCGGATTGACGGCTAACCAGATTCAAAGTAACTTAAAGAAGGTAAAGACGCAGAATGATAATTTACGGAATTTGGTAAAAGAAGATCAATTTATCACGCCGCTACTGATGGAAATTGTAGATGCGTTACCTAACGAAATGTGGATGACTCGGTTTGTCTTTTCGGATAGTTTTCCTTCCAAAGGGAATTCTTCCCGTTCATACACAATGGAAGGCGCTATTAAATCCGGCAAGGATGGGCAGGCGGATTTGGCCTTAGGAAATGAGTTTAGAGAAAAAATGATTGGACTTCCTATTACGAAGGACATTTGCGGAGACCGGGCCACTATTAATTTTTCCAACGTAGCCGGTACAAGTACTGAAAATCGCGGTTATACGCGTAATACCCGTACCGACGAGTCAGAAAGTACAAGATTTGTGTTTAAGTGTTCACACTAGGGAGCAAAAATATGGTGAAAAACTTACAGGATCTTAAAAATAATAAATGGGTAGAAAGCATTAAAAAAGGCTTTTTAGATATCCAAACTGTTAGTCAAGAAGCTAATTTCAAACTGTTTGTAAAGCAAGCGGTGGTTATTGCGCTGATTATTTTGGCTTTCCGGTATGCGAATAATCAGTTTGCAGCCAAAGTCAAGAATTTTCGTGGCCAAATAGAGGCTATTCAGGTAGAAAAGTCTAGTGAACAGGAATACCTGAGAAATAAACAGTTGCTCATGTCGTTGGAACCGCAATTTCCGGATGCTTCCAAGAAAAACGAGTGGTTGCTTAGCCATATTTTGGATATTTTCCAGAAGGTTAATTTGAAACCTCAAATGGAAGGATCTCAGTCGGAAAATGCTTCTAACCCAACGTATTTGACGGCTTCCCAACAAGTGGGGCTGACCATGGGATTTACACAGTTTGCGGAATTTTTAGCCAGTATTGAAAATTTGGATGAGTATATCAAGGTATCTGATTTTTCAATTACGAAAGAGACGGATCCAAATCGGTTGGGCGATAATCGTATTTCGGTGCGGTTTAATACCATTTTTTTGAAAGAAAAAATTGCTCCTTCTCTTTTTAAGGATTATGATGCCTTGGTAGCCAAGGCTGCAGAAGGAAAATAGAAGGGAAATTATGATGAGAAAAACTTTACTTTATATTTTTGCTGTGTCTTTGTTAGGCGCGAATTCCGGCTGGGCACAACAGTCGGCGGCGGTTGCTAAACCGGAAGAAGTTTCTATGGAAGCGTTATTGGCGGCCAATCAATCTGCTTCATCTGCAAAATCAGCGGGAAAAACGCAAAAGAAAGCTGCCAGAAAGCAGGCCGCGTCCGATAAGAAAGCCGCTAAGGTAGCCGCGCACAACGCTAAAAAAACAGCTGAAATACCCGCTGTACAAGAGAAGCAACCTGTAGCGGATACAAACGCTAGTACGGTCCCGGCACCGTTGGAAGCGTCCACCCAACCGGCTGCTGTTCCTGTAGCAGAAACGGCGGTTGCCGATGGAACAGTGGCCCCGCAGGAGACAACTTCTACCAGCGAAGAAGAAAACGCCTTGCAAGAAGCCCCTACTCAACCCGATTTTGTGGCTCCGCGCGAAACCGTGCAGGAGCAACCCGTTGTGGAAAAGAAGCCGAAAGTGGTGTATAACCCCACCAATCACCGGGATCCTACCCTTTCCCCGGATGACTTTTTACTATTGCAACACCGCGAACAGCAACGTTTGGCAGCGCTGGAAGCGGAGCGTCGCCGCAAATTAGAAGAAGAACGCCGTGCCAAAGAAGAAGCAGAACGTTTGCGTTTGTTGGAACTTGAACGTATTAAGGATCCTACCCGCGAAGTGCGTAACAAAATCAAAGTGGGAGGAATTATCGGTCAAGAAGTATTTATTGGCAGTAAAATCTACACAGTGGGCAAAAGTATTTACGGGGCTCGCATTGTAGAAGTGCGTCCGGAAGAAGTTGTATTTTCTTATAAAGGACATAAATTTGTACGTAAAGTGCAGTTGAACTAATGATTCAGGGATAATTATAGGAGGATTGATGACAAATCGTTTACCAGTTGTGCTCACGTGTATGGCTGTGTTAGGGTTAGGAGGGACGGTGTTTGCTCAAACCGCTCGCCAAACTTTACCCAGCGATAACACCATTACAGTTACGGAAGATCCGACGGTTAAAATGTCAGGTGAAACCGAACTCTACAAAAATGCGGAAGAACCCTCTCCGTTAGACCGGCGGGTTTCTATTCGTGTTTCCAATGTACCGATATCGGCGTTTTTGAATAGTATTACAACGCAGGCGAAAATTAACTTCATTATGAGTGAAGAATTCGCCAACAAAAAAGTAACCGCTTCACTTACACGTGTAACGGTGCGGGAAGCGTTGGATACCTTGTTACGTGTACATGGCTTGGCTTACCAACGGATTGGTAAAAGTGACAGCTACGTGGTTACCAAACGTTCTAATGAGGCCCCTGATACCATTACAAAAATTTACACATTAAGCTACATTGCTTTACAAGGCATGGGTTCTTCTTCCAGTGAACTCAACAGTATTATGCCGCAAGATGTTTCTTCCGGCGGTGGTGGCGGCGGTTCTGTGGGAGGCCTATCTTCCGGGAACGATTCCTATAGTAGCGGTTCGGAAATTACTTCTATCATTAAGAGTATGTTATCCCAATCGGGTAAGATTGCGGTAGATCCGCGCACAAATAAACTGATTATTACCGACGTGCCGGAAGTATTCCCACAAGTAGAAAACATCTTGGCCGAGTTGGATATTAAACCTCCGCAGATTTTAATTGAAGCCCAAATCGTAGAAGTTGCCAAGAGCAGCGGTTTGAGTTTAGGCTTTGAATACGGGGGAGAAGGCGGTACGTTAGTTTCTGCTACGGCTCCTACCCGTACGTTTGACTTGGACTACGTAAGAGGGGTTGGCGTAAAGGGATGGCACTACATTTTCCCGAAAAGTGAAAGCTCTGATGATGATGACGATAGCAGCGAAGGTTCGGCGGGTGTATTAAATTTCTCTGCTTTTAACATTGTGCTTAGAAGTTTGTTAACTCGCGGGGAAGCCAAATACTTAGGAAAACCGAAAATTGTAACGCTTAACAACAAAACAGCTACAATTACCACGTCTCGTGATGCTACGGTCGGTATGACCCAAAGTTTGTCTGGTAGCGGTGGGACAGAAATGAGTACGCAATCGGCCGAACGTAAACGTGTGGGTCTTACTTTGCAGGTAACTCCGCAGGTGAACCGCGAAGGTTATGTAACCTTGTATGTTCAACCGTCTTATTCAGATGTAATTGCTTCCGGGTTTTCTGATTCTATGGATACTGTAACGCGTGCCGCTGCTACACTTGTTCGTGTGAAAAACGGACAAACGGTAGTAATCGGTGGGTTGCTTACATCGCGCGAAACGGATCAGACCCGTAAAGTACCGCTCTTGGGAGATATCCCGATATTAGGATGGTTATTTACCAGTAAGAGCAAAACGAAAGATACCAACGATTTGGTTATCTTTATCACGCCGACGGTTTTGGCTGAGTAAAACGATTTGTCTATTGCTGTACGGCCTGCCCCTACCTAAAAAGTGGGGGCAGGCATAAGTATAAAATAATTGAGGACTAGGAAATGGCAAAACAGTTAAGCGAAATTTTAATAGACCAAGGGACTTTGACCGCTGAACAAGTTAAGCGGGCGCAACTTTCTTCCAAGCAAAACAATATTTCGTTTGCTGAATCAGTTGTCCGGTTTGGCTTTTGTTCGGAAGAACAAGTCACCATGGCGCTTTCCAAACATTTTGCAATTCCCTATGCTTCCAGAGAAAACGGGATTTTAGTTCCGGAAAAAGAACAAGGCTTGCAGGAAATTATTACTGAAAAATTTGCCCGGGAAAATATGGTTATGCCTCTATTCGTGGAGGAAGATTCCTTGGCGATTGCTTTGTTAGATCCGACCAACGTGTTTTTGTTAGAAAACATTAAAATGATGTCGGGTAAACAAATCCAGCCGTTTATTGCCAGCAAAAGCCAGTTATTAAATGCCATTGACTCTTTTTATTCCAATAAAAATTTATTAGATGAAGTCATGAGCGAGGCGGTAAAAGCAGAAGATCCGTCCGCTATGACAGCTTCCGATGATGAAGTGGATGTTTCCGGTGTATTGGATTTGGATAAGATAGCCCCGGCTTCTTCTCAATATGTAAAACAGGTAAACGCCATTTTGCGCCAGGCCATTTCGGAGCGTACTTCTGATATTCACTTGGAGTTATTTGATGAACGCGTGTCGTTGCGTTTCCGCATTGACGGTTCACTATATGAACGTACTCCACCGGCCAAAGAATCTGTAAACGCTATTATTTCCCGTATCAAAATTTTGTCCAAACTGGATATTGCTGAAAAACGTCTGCCGCAGGACGGTTCATTTACGATTCGTTACCAGAACCGTTCCATCGAGGTCCGTGTGTCAGTATGTCCGGCGGTGTATGGAGAAAAACTCGTGCTTCGTATTTTGGATAAAGGTACGGGGGAGATGAATGTAGATAAATTGGGCTTTGAACCGGAGCAGAAACAGGCCTTCTTAGAGGCAGCCAATTTACCGCACGGACTTATTTTCTTAACTGGGCCGACCGGGTCTGGTAAATCTACTACGTTAAACGCGATACTTACCAGTATTCGTACGCCGGAACTCAACTTTATGACGTTGGAAGACCCGGTGGAATACAAACTGGCCGGTATTAGTCAGGTGCAGGTAAAGCCTGCTATTGGGCTAACCTTTGCGGCTGGGTTACGTTCCTTCTTACGTCAGGACCCGGATGTAATACTGGTGGGGGAGGTGCGCGATAACGAAACCGCGGAAGCCTGCTTAAAAGCGGCTTTAACAGGTCACCTCGTGCTTTCTACTTTGCACACAAACGAAGCGTTGGGGGCTGTTCCCCGTTTAATTGATATGGGGATGGAACCTTTCTTGTTGGCCAGCTCATTAGCTCTGGTAGCGGCGCAGCGTTTAGTACGTATATTGTGCCCATATTGCAAAGTACCGCATATTCCCGATGAAGCCATGATGGACCGCATTATGCAGGAAGGGCATTTAAATCCCCGGGATAGAAATTCATGGACCTTTTTTAAGGCAGTAGGTTGCCCTAAATGTTTTGGTACCGGATTTGCCGGCCGCCGCGCTATTTACGAAGTCTATCGTATGTCGGAAGAAATGCGCAATATCATTTACAAAACACAGGATTTAGTAGAACTGAAACAGGCGGCCATTCGGTCCGGTTCGTTAAATTTACGCGCTAACGGTTGGCGCAAAGTAATTCGCGGTCAAACGACCATTGATGAAATTTTAAGTATTACTACCTCGGACGAATAAGTATTTAGGCCGAGAAAGATAAAGACTGTTTAGCAAAGAGGGTTTATGCCAAAATATACATATACAGTGCGTGATGAGAAAGGGAAAACATTGCGCGGGACGGTTACTTCGGATAACCGAGAGAAGATTATTTTAGCCTTGCAAAACAAAGGCTATTTAGTGTTGGATGTGCAAGAAGGGACGGGCGGTCTTTTTGCCGCCGGTTCCAAGGGACCCCGTAAACATGGCGGGAAAGTACCCGGGCATGTGCTTGCCTTCTTTGCTGAACAGTTGTCCACTCTAATCGCAGGCGGCGTGCCGCTCGTGCGCGCGGTATCGTTGTTAGGGGAATATGCTTCTAACGCCACGTTAGGGGCGGTATTGGCGCAAGTAGCCAAGGACGTAGCGGGGGGGCAATCGTTACACGAAGCGTTGGCTAACCACCCTAAAACGTTTAACCATATTTGGCTTTCACTGGTACAAGCCGGGGAAGTCGGCGGGCAATTAGCCGATACGTTGATGCAGCTCTCTTTATATACCAAAACGCAAGAAGGTATGAAAAGTAAAATTATTACGGCCGTAACGTACCCTGCTATTCTGGGTTTAGGTTCTATGGGCGTGTTAATTTATTTTATCTTAGGTATCGTACCGACTTTCGCTCAAATCTTTAAGGATTTCAACTTGGAACTGCCGATGATTACCGTTGTGGTATTAAATATATCCGCGTTACTCATTAACAACGGTATTTTAATCATAGCCGGCATGATATTTGGATTTATTGCCTTCCGGTTTTATATTAAAACAACGGATGGTAAAAAACGCTGGCATTCCTTTTTGCTTACGATGCCGCTTTTTGGAAACTTCCTAAAAAATATTTATTATGACCGGATGTTATCCACGCTTTCTACGTTACTTCGCAGCGGTGTAACGATTTTGAACGCCATTTTGGTATTGGAAGAAGCGTTTGACGGAAACGTGATTATTCAAAATGCGTTAAAGCAAATTCGGGCCGAAGTGGCATCAGGGCGTTCCATTTCCGATTCTTTCCGGGATACGGGTGTGTTTCCTGGGTTGATGACGGAAATGATGCTAATGGGTGAAGAATCTGGTAAACTCCCGGGGATTATTGCCACGCTGTCTAAATTCTATGCTGATAATGTGGACCAATTTATTGCCCGATTCTCCGCGGTAATTGACCCGATTTTAATTTGTGGCGTCGGGGGATTAATCGGTATTATTGTGGCTTCTATTTTCTTGCCGATTTTCAAATTGTCTCAAATCGGCGGCCAATAAGGAGTTTTTATGCAAGAGAAACGCGGTTTTACGCTGTTAGAAGTGTTAGTGGTGGTAGTAATCGCCCTGTCGGTGGCTGTTTTTGCGGTCCCTGCTTATAAGAAAACGCAAGACTTGAACAATTATACAGCGGCACAAGGGGTGCTACTGAATTTGGGAAGTGCGGTGCGTAATTTGCAGATGGATGCTTCGGCTGCCGGAAAGGACGATTGGCCGAAAGACAATAGCGTGCAGGTAACGGCTTCCTGGCAAAATGCCGCGAATGCGACTGATCCAGACATTGTTTCAAAACATAAAACAGTGGCCGAGCTTGAAACAGCGGATTTCCCTTATGCTTTGTTTGCTATGTATATGGCACCTATCCCTTTCACGAATGAAATGTATAAGGGATTTAAGTTTTATGTTTGCCCGGCCAATACGAAATCATCTTCTACAACAGATTGTTGTAATAAAGATAGAGAAGTAGTGGCCTGTATGATGTATGCGGGTAGCACCCGGGCCACCGGGGACCAGTATTATGGGGCTCTGTTTAAAACAGATGGAGCCTTACATCGGCTAAAGAAAAAATAACCTATACCGTGTTAATACTCTCTTGAAAAATGACCAAAAACTCACAATACTTTAACAAGGGTGTAATTATGAAAAAGAGCGCGGGATTTACATTACTTGAATTATTAATTGCAGCCACCATTTTAGGAATTATGGTGGTGTTTGCAGCTACGTCTTACCAAAACAGTATGGCGGAAACCCGTTTGGCGGCGGCGCGAGGACGTTTGGATGTATTGGCAGCTGCTGTACAACGTTTTCAATTTGATTATGGAATCAACCCGCCCCCAGGGCAACTGTTAGATGTGGAGGGTCTTGGCCGTTGCAAAGACAATGAAAATTTGTTTAATTGCGGGTTTTTGGAAAACGGGGGTTGGTCGGATTCGTATGTTCGTTTCTATGTGTGTGACAATGCCGAGACCGGAAAGTGTTTTTCCAGAGAGGATGTGACAGTCCCGGCCACGGTTACAAATCCTTTTGCCTGCGTACAAACGATTCCAACTGCCAAATGGCCTAAGCGCTTCCAGGATTACACTTATTGTACAAGTGCTACGGCCAGTGGCAGTAATTAGAGGTAAGAATATGAAAAAAGGGTTTACTTTGATGGAGGTATTAGCTGTACTGCTCATCATAGCCGTAGTAGCGTCTATGACGGTGCCGCTTTTGCGGAAAGTAAACTATCAAGTAAAAAATTCCCAGGCTAAGACCGCCGCTTTAAAATTAGCGGAGGCCTTGCGCTCCTATTACCAAACCAATCGTGGTTATTCTATTGAGCCTGGAGCATTTTTTAACCCTACAGATCCCGATGATTTATCCAGCATTGTAATGGCTCCCGCCAGTGCATGTTCCTCACCTGTTGCCACGGGAATTCCGTCTACTGCAGCGGGAACGCAAGGGATAGAACAGCTGTTTGCATGCGGTTACTTATCCTTCAAAGATTTTAAGGGAATCCCATATATATTCAGTGTAGGATCAGTTGGACTTTCTATTACACCTCCTACGAGCAACCCTGGATATCCCACAACAGATGCAAACTTTATTCCGTTGAGCAGAAACATAGATGCTGTTTTTGCCGTGGGGTCAGAAGATGCGGGTTCCCGGTTTGAATTTAAGGCAGCTAGCAATAATTACATTTATGTAGATGGTACATTGAAACCGAAAGATACCTATCAGTAAAAGAGGAATATATGTTCAAACGTGTACTTAACAATAAAGCAGGGGTTACGATTTTGGAAGGATTAATTGCCTTGGGGTTACTGGCCTTGGTGGCAGGGGGCTCGTTTGCGGTATTGTTAAGTGTTTCCCGGCAATCTTCACAGCCGGATATTCGGGAAGAAATGGCTTATGCGGTGGAAAAAGCCAACGATGAATTACAGCTTTTTACCAAGTTGCCATCAGATGTAGCGGTTCCGACAGGCTATCCAAAGGGTTTATGTGATGATGATGAAACACCTCTTAAGGTTTGGACGTCCGGCGATAAGATTGAGCATAATATTGATTGCCGTTTGCCTCCGCTGTGTGATGTGAGCCAAAACTCTCATTTTAAATATTTTGTATATAACGTTCAAACTGTTAATTTGAAAGACAAAATCGGTGAGGCTTTGCGGGATGAAGATGCTGTGGAGAATATGCCGGTAATAAAAGTACAATTTGAGATTACGTGTAATGGATATAAGTTATGAGACGAAATCAAGGGTTTACATTAACGGAAATTTTATTAGCGGTAATGATCGTTGGCATTATCGGGGTGGCGCTTGCCTCGTTAACTACCACCGCTACACGGGAAACTACTACGGGGCGCAGTCGTATAACATTACGTAATAGTTTGTCATTGGCATTGCGTCAAATCCGGCAAGATATTCACGAATCTAATCAAGTATTGTATGTAAACGGCGTGATTGATACAGTAGGTTCCAATGCGATTCCTTTGTTAGTATTAAGTAAGAATGCGCGCATGTTTGACGATAGTAGAATTTTGGCGGATTCTAATTCTAAATACGATCCCAAGTATATTGCCTATTGTTTTGTCCCCGGGAAAACGACAAAACTGTCTAACGGAGCCAATGTATTACCTACCGATGCAAAGGATGGGGGAAAAATTTACCGTGGAGAATTCCCGGATAAGCCCTACTCCTCGGAATCTAGTTTATCGGTAGCGCGGCAAGTATGCAATAGGTTAACAAATGCTACCGGTAATTTTAAAATATTATTACATAACGTTAAATTTATTCCACCTTCTGAAGTGACCGCGGATAATTACCCGGTTCCGTTTTTTGGATTAAAAGATTATACTAATACACGTAAAGCATCCGGGCTTGATTTTTTTACGATACCGGAAGGGCATGTACGCACCGTATATGGAAATGATATTGCCTCCCGCTTATATGTCCATCTGATTGTGGAGTTGCCTGTTTCCCCGGTTGTAAATGAAGTCGCCGAAGAAATGTTTGCGCTTCCTAACGGTTTTGAGAATATAGGAGATTAAATATGTTAAAAACTAACAAAGGGGCTGCTTTACTACAAGTTTTATTAATTACTGTCGTGCTCGCCGGGATGGCTACGATGTTACTGCGTGCCAGTTTATCCCGCACTTCTTCTATGCGCCAGTCTCGCAGGACGGTATCTGCGCAATTGCTTATTAACGCCTGTATGTCGGAAATTAATACGTTGTGGAGTGTTAAAAAACCCGAAGTTTTCGCGCGGGACCGCGACGATTGTTATATGTGGTGTAATGCCGCAGTAGGGGAAACCTGTACCCTGGAGGGGAGTTCCGCCAACGCTTCCCGTTCTTATACCTGTTCAGTAACGAATGAGGGAAAGTCGTACAATGTAGAAGCGAAATTCACAAAACCTACGGCAACTGCGGACGGTTGCGAACTTACATATACCATCACCAACGCGGATGATGGCACCGAAGTTAATTTTTAATTAGGAGAATTGGGTGGCCATGAGAAAGATATTTGCTACAGGGGCTGGATTGTTACTTTTTGTGCCGGTAATGGGGCAATCTGCTACTCGTTCAGCAGCCAGTGCCACCCGTTCCATTCATGTTTCTCAAGCAACCGAAGCTCCTTCTTCCAATATTGATTTACTAAAACAAGCTTTTCAATCTTCTACGCAACCTATTGCCGGTGTGGCCTCTTCCACGGCAACAAAGCCTAAACCTAAACCGGTAGCTAACAATGCCCCTGTTGCCAACAAATCGGATTCTTCGGTTACTCCGAAAACCGCTTCCACTACTACGGTTCAACAGGCCGTGCAAGCCACCCCTTCGGAGGTTGCGGCCACCTCTGCCACACCGACAGAGCAATCTATTGAGAAAGATAATGCTTTATTACCGCCTACGGCTTCTAATGTTTCGGTTGCTACGGAAGTAACTGAACCCAGCCCGATACCTACGGCTGTTTCTACGCCGGAAGAAGCTGCGGCGGATGCCGAATTGGAACTGGCAGTGAAGATGTTGGAAGAGGCAAAAGAAAAAGCGGCTAATGCCCCGCGTCGTATTCAGCCGTCGGTAGCGGAACATCTTCCCCAAAAAACCGCTCCGGCTCCCAATAAAAAATTTGACCCGAACGATTATCGTCCGGGCGTGACGTGGGTCCTTTCCAAAAGTACACATTTTGATATTTATACCCAAAAACGCACTTCTGGAGTTCCTTCGGCCAATATATCTATGGCATTTGAAACCGCGTATCAAACACTTCGGCGGTTTATTCCGTGGATGATGTCCGGTCGGGTGCGGGTATTTGTATATCAAGATTATCAATCGTATTTGCGCTACGAACCGGACCCGATTGCTTGGTCCCGTGCGCGGGCCTATCCCACTCGGGGCGAGATTGTGGTATACGACGAACCGGGGAAAAGCCAAGAACTCAAAGAAGTATTTACGCATGAATTAACGCACATTTTTACCCAACAATTTTTTGATAAACACAAAACGGGCCGTTTGATGACACCGGTTTGGTTGGATGAAGGCTTAGCGGTAATGATGGAAGACCAAGCCTACAACGGCCGTAACGGTGGCCCGTGGGCCCATGATTTTAATACCCTTGATTTCCGGCGCGACCCGACGACCCAAGTGGCTTCGTTTTCCTCTACCTCTATGTTTGGCGGTTCTTCGTTTGGAAAACCTTTAGATAAGAAGAAACGTAAAGGACCGACAATCTATTTCACTCCGTTTGCGGCTTTTATGGAGGAGGATTCCTTGGATAAGGTTGGCGGGAAAAAACAAGTGCAGGATTGGTATTTCCAAGCCTATGCCATGGTGCGTTTTTTGTTAAATCCGGCGGGGGGAATCTCTCCGTCAAATCGGATGCAGTTTGAACAGTTTACGCGTTTACTTTCGCAAGGCGAACCAGTACGGGATCCTTCTACCGGCTTTCTAAAAAAAGATGCCCGCGGTAAAACAATTTATAAGCCGTATTCCGTGGAGGCAGCTTTAGGGCGTGTGTATCGTTATAATACAATTGCTAATTTTGAAGATAATTTTTGGAAGTGGGCCAATCGCTAGTAAGATTTAGCAACATAAAAAATCCCTCTCGTAAGAGAGGGATTTTTTATAGAAGGATCTTTATTTGGTAGCCGCTTTAGCCGGTTGGCAGTGATGCACATGTTCTCCGTCTTTTAACGGTTTGTGGCATACCCCGCATTTGGTGGCTGGTTTTAACTGATGCATATCTTGGGAGCAGTAAGGACATTCAAAGGTTTGTTCCCGTTCAGCATCGGGCCCGTAGATTACTCTACCTTGGTTGTTGGACATAATTTCTTCCGCTCTATAGTTATACGGATCATGACGGTAAGCAATCGTTTCGGCTTGTTCTTGGGTTACCGGTTGGCCGCAATAGCCACACACACCCACATGAGCCGGGGCTTGCGGTTCGCATTCATGAGAAGTGCCATGATAGATTTCATCACAGGTATAAGGTTCGTGGCATTTCGGGCACGTCGCTCTGGCAGGTTGGTCGTCTTGAACAGGTTGAGCCGGAACTTCGTGTTTCACTTCCCGGGTCGGTTCGGTGCTTTCGCTAGCACATACGTGCGTGCTGCCGTGATACATTTCATCAATTGTGTAAGGCTCGTGGCATTTCGGGCAGGCAGGGATAACACCAGGCTGTCTTGCGGTTTGTTCTTGCGGACGAGCTGTCTGGGTG
This sequence comes from uncultured Elusimicrobium sp., assembly GCA_902794125.1. Taxonomy (GTDB): domain Bacteria; phylum Elusimicrobiota; class Elusimicrobia; order Elusimicrobiales; family Elusimicrobiaceae; genus Avelusimicrobium. The sequence goes on from CADBFX010000003.1 coordinate 29,927, forward strand.
GCGGGATAATGGTATTCCGGCACGCAGTGCACATCCGGGTCGCCGTCGCAACGACGGGAAGGATCATTCGGGTCCATTTCTTTGCCGCACAGGGCGCATGTTACGGGTTTGGCCTTTTCGGCCGCCTTAACAACGCTACGGGTTATCTTGTTTTTTAAAGCAGTGCCTTCCTGGGCCGCCACCGGAAACGCAATGGCAGTTAGGACAGTTGCTAATAAAATGTTTTGTAATGTTTTCATAAGTTCCTCTTCTTATATGATAACATATTTCACACACCTTCCTAAGAAGGTGTGTGAAACTAAAAGTTATTCTTCTTCGTCCTCCATCATGTCTTCTAACATGGTTTGGAACATAGCCGCCAATTCTTGTTGCAATACACGGGAGGCACGTCCTAACAATACGCCGTCGGCTTCAGCTTTGGTATAAGCGAACAGAATCAATAACCCAGGGGCTACTTGGTCCACCATGGCACCGGAAACTTTATATTCGGACTGGTTGCTAAGTACAGCGGTTTGTAATTCTTTAACAGCATTGTTCAATTCGTCTTGTACTTCCAGGCTGGATTCTTGGATTTTATTAAAGATAGCCGGAATAGTCGTATTTAAAGAGGTATCAATTTTTTTGTCCGTTGCGGTTAATTCTTTTTTAGATAGGTTTTCTGCATAGGTTAGCAAACCTTTTTCTAACGCTTTGGCAGTATTTACAGCCATTTGTTCATCGGGGCTTAATTCGGTAGTAGGCATTTGTTGAGTAAAAGAGAAAAAGCCCGTTACAAGGTCTTTTACATCATACGTATTCCCTGCAAATGCCAAGGAAGACGCGGCTACGGCAACGGCAGTTACAAACAGTTTTCTTAGGTTCTTCATATTTCCTCCGATAAAGTATCCTTCTTCCCTTTTATTCTAATACTTTTCCCGGGTTTTACCATGAGCCTTTGGGCCTACCATACAGGTGAAAAAGGGCCTATATTAAAATAGGTCTTTTCCACCCAAAGTGAAAATATACTACAATATACTGTATGATTATACCTACTATTATTGAAAAGAATGTCGGTTATGATATTTTTTCCCGCTTACTTAAAGACCGTATTATTTTTGTAGGCGGCCGCGAAGGCGAAGTGGATACTGCCAGCGCCAACATGATTATTGCTCAACTTTTGTATTTGGATGCGGATGATCCCAGCCGAGAAATCAATCTTTATATTAACTCTCCGGGCGGTATGGTAACGGCAGGGTTGGCTATTTACGATACCATGCAATTTATTAAAGCCCCTATCACCACCATTTGTATGGGCCAAGCCATGAGTTTTGGCGCCGTGTTACTGGCGGCCGGCTCCAAAGGTAAACGCTACGCTCTGCCGCATGCGCGCATTATGATTCACCAACCGCTTATTTGGGGGGGCGGTATTTCCGGCCAAGTAACGGATATTGAAATTGAAGCCAAGGAATTGCGCGACAACAAAGAACATCTGTTAGATATTTTAGCCAAGCATACGGGCCAGGATAAAGAAAAAATCCGCCAAGACAGTGAACGCAACTATTATATGTCTGCGCAAGAAGCCAAAGAATACGGCCTCATTGACGAAGTATTGGAACTTAAGAAGTAATTTATAGCAGGGCAATCCATGAGTTGCCCTGTTTTTTGCTTTAAAATTAGCAAACAAATAAAAGCGTTGCTAGTTTTGAAACAATTTGATAAAATGAGTATGTACCCGTTCGCCCGGCGGACGGAATCAATCCGTTTATACATTTTTTTGTAGGGGGATTTTATATGGAAGAAACAAAGAAATTAACGCTTTCGTTGCCGACGGTAGTTCCCGCGGTGGCGATTCGGGACGTGGTGATGTTCCCAGGCATGAATTTACCGCTTTCCGTGGACCGGGAAAAATCCATCGCCGCCGTAGAATTGGCTCTCAACACGCCGGAGAAATATATTTTAGCGGTTTCCCAGAAAAATGCGGAAATTGATGAACCGCGCGAACAGGATATTTATCATTTTGGGGTGATTGCCCAAATCACGCAAAATTTAAAAATGCCCGACGGAAGCATGAAAATTTTCTTGCAAGGTTTGGCACGGGCCCGCGTGCATAAATTAGAGGTAAATAACGTGGCTAACGCGTGGTTTGCCAGCGTGGAATATGTGGAAGAAGAAGATGATAATTCTCCCGTTGTGCAAGCTTTGATGCGCAAAGTGTTGGACGAATTTGATCATTATGCCCGTGTGTCGCACCGGATTGCGGTGGAAGGGGTTTCCTTCTTGCGTCAAATCAATGATGCTTCCAAACTGGCCGATACCGTGGCTTCCAATATGCTCGTTAAAACGCCGCAACGGCAGGAAATTTTGGAAGCCGTGCACATCAAAGACCGTTTAGAGAAAATTTTAAAACTCATTACCAGCGAAGTGGAAATTTTGGGTTTAGAAGAAAAAATCCACTCCAAAGTGCGCGCCCAAATTGAAAAAAATCAAAAAGAGTACTATTTGAACGAGCAAATGAAAGCCATTCAAAAAGAACTCAGCCAAAAAGACGATTTCCAAAAAGAACTGGACGCCATGCGCGCCAAAATCAAAAAGAACGGTTTGCCGCCTCATGCCAAAGAAGCAGCTGAAAAAGAAATTGACCGTTTGTCTAAAATGGCGCCTTTCTCTCCGGAAGCAACGGTTTCGCGGACATATTTAGATTGGTTGTTAGATATGCCGTGGAATAAAACTACCGAAGATGTTTTGGACCTTAAAAAAGCAAAAAAGATCTTAGATGAAGATCATTTTGGTTTGGAAAAACCCAAAGAACGTATTTTGGAATATTTGGCGGTTAGCAAATTAACCCACGGACTGCGCGGCCCGGTGTTGTGCTTTGCCGGTGCGCCGGGGGTGGGGAAAACCTCGCTTGCTAAATCAATTGCCCGGGCGATTGGCCGCAAGTTTGTACGGATGAGTTTGGGTGGCGTACGGGATGAAAGCGAAATCCGCGGTCACCGCCGTACGTATATCGGCTCCATGCCGGGGCGCATTATCCAAGGAATCAGCAAAGCAAAAAGTTCCAACCCGGTATTTTTGTTAGACGAAATTGACAAAATGGGATCGGACTGGCGCGGAGATCCGGCCGCTGCGTTACTGGAATTATTGGACCCGGAACAAAACAAGGAATTTACCGATCACTTTTTGGACGTTCCGTTTGATGTGTCTAAAGTAATGTTTATTACAACGGCCAATTCGCTGGGCAACATCCCTAACACGCTACGCGACCGTCTGGAAATTATAGATTTTGACGGATATACCGAGTATGAAAAACACGATATCGTGGACAAATACTTGCTTCCCAAACAAATGAAACTACACGGCGTAAAGCCCGGGCAATTAACGGTGTCGCACGAGGCGGTAGCCCAACTGATGCGCGATTATGTGCGCGAAGCCGGTGTGCGTAATTTGGAGCGTGAAATCGGTTCGCTGTGCCGCAAGGCCGCCAAGATGTTGGTGTCCGGCAAGAAAAAAGTGGAAGTAACGCGCGAAAACTTGCATGACTTTTTAGGCGTGCCGAAATATTCCAATTTCTCTACTGAAGAAAACGGAGTCGGTATCGCTACGGGTTTAGCCTGGACGAGTGTGGGCGGAGAAACGCTTTCCATTGAGGCCACCAAATTCCCCGGTAAAGGGCAACTTATCTTGACGGGTATGCTTGGCAATGTGATGAAGGAATCTGTCCGCGCCGCCTTGACGTATGCCCGCAGTCGCGGTTACGGCAAGAAAATTGATTTTGATAAAACCGATTTTCACGTCCACTTTCCGGAAGGCGCCGTGCCGAAAGACGGACCTTCTGCGGGTAGTGTAATTACAACAGCACTTACCAGTTTGCTTACCGGGCTTCCTGTTAAAAAGCACCTGGCCATGACCGGTGAAGTGACGATTACCGGCCGCGTACTACCGGTGGGGGGAATTAAAGAAAAATTCCTCGCCGCATACCGCGAAGGCGTCAAAACTATTTTGTATCCGCATACCAACGAAAAAGATGTGTCGGAAATTCCGGAACGTGTGCGTAAAGACCTGACGCTTATCCCCGTAAAACATATGGACGAAGTATTGCCGCTTGCTTTAGAAGGTTGGAAAGAATTTGATAAAAAATCATCTTCCCAAAAAGCGGTTGTTAAAAAAGCCGCCAAAAAAACGGCAAAAAAAGCGATAAAAAAAGCACCCAAAAAAGCAGTAAAAAAGGCGGCTTCCAAAAAAAGCAAACGCAAATAAATACACAATTAATCAATAAAAAACCCCGCTTGTGCAAGCGGGGTTTTTGTTGTGCCGAATAAAATTATTTACCTTGTTTGGCCGCCTCTTTAGCAGCTTTGGCTTGGACGGCACGAGCCCGGCAAGCGGCTTTACCAACCAGTCCGCGCAAGTTCTTACTGGTGGTCTTAACAATCACTTTGCGCAGGCACCACAATGCCCAAATGTTGGGAACGGTCATCATGGTCATGGTGAAAATAGCCAATGCCCACATAAAGCGGGTAGAGTTATTGGCTTCCGCCGTACGGGACAGGGAATCTACAATTGTAAAATCCCAAGAGAAACTGGTTCCAATCCATGCTCCGACAAAAATCAAGATAATAAACAACACGCGAGACGGTTTAATCAGGAAATTTTTGCCGTTGCATAAGAATTGGAGTGATTTTTCCGTATAATAGCCCCAGCCGATAATCGTGGTGAACGAGAAAATAACAAGCGAGAAAATAAGAATTGGCGTCCCGATAACAGGCACTGTTTTAAACGCGCTGTTACACAGGTTCGCCGCATACACGTTGGGGTTCATATAATCGCCCGCCAAAATAATTACCATCCCGGTCAGTGAGCAGATGAAAATAGCCCAGAATACCGATGTGGCTGACACAATAGCCATTTGGGTAGCACTGCGGGTTCTGGCTGCGGCCGCAGCCATGGACGCGCTTCCCATGCCGGCTTCCGTGGCAAGCACCGCACGGGTTACCCCGGCGGAAATAGCGGGAATCATGCTCTGCACCAAGGCCACAATTCCAGTTCCTACGGCTCCGCCGATAGCGGCTTTGCCGGTGAAAGCACTCTTAAATACAATAACGATGGCTTGCGGAATATGCGTGAAATTCATGCATACCACAATAAGCGCAATTAATAAATATAAACCGCCCATAATCGGAACCATCCATTCCGAGTAGGCCGCAATGCGTTTCACACCGCCGATAATTACAATCCCGGCTAAAATAGCCACGGCGGCACCCACGTACCACGGATTTAAGTTATATCCTTCGCGAAGTGCATCGGCGATGGAGTTGGCTTGCAACGCGCTTCCGGCGGTGAGCCCCATTAGTAGCGTGCCGACGGCAAAAATAACAGCCAACCATTTTAATTTTAAAATGTTAGATAAATAATACATCGGGCCGCCCACATATTCGCCGCTGGGCAGCTTAACGCGATATTTAAAGGCAATTAAACATTCGCAATATTTAATGGCGAAATTAAAGAACCCGGCTACTACCATCCAAAATAATGCTCCGGGGCCACCTTCGGCTACGGCCGTAGTTACCCCAATAATGCTACCGGTCCCTACCGTTGCGCCAATCATTACCGCCAACGAACCGAAACTACTTACCATCCCTTCCGATTCTGCTTTTGCTACCGAGAGTTTCATGGCCGGCCAAGTATATTTTTGTAGAAAGTTTAGGCGGATTGTAAAATAGATACCCAAAAAAAGTAAAAGAATAATCATGGGGGGGCCCCAAATCAGCGCATTGAAGCCGTTCATTACGTCGTACCCGGTTTGTACGCCGGGGTGGGTGCAGAATGCGCAAAGCGCATCCCACAGGGTTATGATGCTTTGCATACGTCTTTTCTCCTATAAAAGATACAACTTTATTATTCTATCAAAAATGGAGGATATTTCCAATAAATTCTATACGCGTAGGTAAAAATACTTTTCAATGAGGGGGGATATGATATATAATTTTAATAACGCAGTTTTTTGCGTATCTCATTTGGGAGAAGGTATATGAAAAAACTTTTAATTTTTGTAATCGCTGCTGCATTAGGGGTGGCTTGCTCTTCTAATTCTAATCAAGTCCGCACCACTGCCGACGGACGTGCCGTTTTAGCTAACTCGCAAGATGCCAAAGGAGCTAAATACCAAATCATTGATCAGGAATTTGATAACCTTCTCGCGCCGGATGCTGACTACGAAACCTTGCATGATTATGAATTGCAAGCCTGCGGAGATTCGTATTTGCCGCCTGCCGATTTAACTGCCAAGACCGAAAAACCTGCTAGAAAAATGGCCGGTGCCGCCGGAAAAGCTGCGGATGCGGCTCAAAATACCAATCTCAAAAAGAGCAAAAAAGTGGTTAACACCACTAACATTTATTATATTGATGGTCCGGCTCCTGCGCCGACTCACATCACCAATACTACTTCAACTACCACCACGTATTCCAATTCTACCAGTTCTTCTGCTAGTACGAGTACGTCATCTGGTTCGTCGTTTTAAGAACGCCTATGTTGCAAACGTCGTTGGAACAAGAAGTCCTGCTGATGCAAGAAGCCCAGCGGTTGTATAAGCAGTTGTGCGGAGTTTCCCGAAGTAAAAATACCCGGTGGAACTTGGCGGACTGTTTAGCTGCCGCGCCCTATACGCTTGCGATTAACCGTTTTAAAAAAGAACACAATGCCGTTGTTTTGGCCCATTCTTATACCACGCCGGATTTGGTATATGGCGTGGCCGATTTTCGGGGCGATTCGTACGAATTGGCTTTAAAAGCCCGTGAAACACAGGCCGATCTTATTATTTTTGCCGGGGTTTGGTTCATGGCCGAAACCGCCAAGATTATCAACCCTTCTAAAGAAGTTCGTATCCCGGCGGGAAAAGCCGGTTGTTCGTTGGCTGATTCCATGACGGGGCAGGATGTAAAAAAATTACGTGCCAAACATCCCGGCGTGCCGGCCTTATGCTATATCAACAGTACGGCCGACGTTAAAGCACAGTGTGACGCGTGTGTTACCTCCGGCAATGTGTTTGATATTGCCCAAAAAATGCCGGGCAATGAACTCATTTTCGTACCCGATATGTTGATGGCCCAGAATTTGGAGGCCGAATTAAAACGCCGCGGCACCCCGAAACACATTATTGCTTCCGGAGGTTCTTGTTGTGTGCATGATAAATACCGGCCGGAGCACGTGCAACAATTGCGCGAACAGCACCCGTCCATCCGGGTATTGGCGCATCCGGAATGTCCCATAGAAGTTTGTGCTCTTTGTGATTATGTGGGTAGTACAAAAGGAATGGCTTCTTATATTGCTTCATCGTCGGACACGACCTTTGGATTACTCACGGAACAAGGGCTTGTAAACCGTATGGAAGCTGAACATCCGGATAAAAAAATAGTATGGCCTTTTGGTACCTGCTCGTATATGAAAAGGAATAGTTTAATAAATACTTTACAAGCCTTGTTGGACCCACGGCCCGACCAGATCGTAACGGTGGACAGTGCAGTAGCCGAAGGGGCTAAAAAATCTATTGATAAAATGTTTGAGTTAGCCAAATGATACTGGATAAAATAATTGAACTTGCCTTAGAAGAAGATTTAAGTTTGGGCGATATTACGTCCGACACCATTTTTGCGCCGCAAGATAAAGCCAAAGCGGCTATTACCGCCAAAGAAGATTTAGTGCTTTGCGGTCTAGAAGTAGCCCGGACCGTATTTCACGCGGTAGATTCTTCCATCATTTTTACACCGCTAAAACAAGAAGGCGATTTTGTAAAGAAAGGGGAAAAAGTACTTCTGTTGGAAGGCCCGGTATTGGGAATTTTAAAAGCCGAGCGGACCGCCCTTAATTTTATGCAGCGCATGAGTGGTATTGCCACCGCGGCGCGCGAATATGCCGCTATCGGCAACAAATACGGCGTAATGATTGTGGATACCCGCAAAACGCAACCGGGTTTGCGCCGGCTGGATAAATATGCCGTGCGGGTCGGCGGAGCACGCAATCACCGCATCAGTTTGGCTGACAGTGTGATGATTAAAGATAATCACATCGCGGCGGCCGGCTCTATTACCAAGGCGGTGCAAAAGATTAAATCTGTCATTGGGCACACGCCGAAAGTGGAAGTGGAAACTACCAATTTGGAAGAAGTAAAAGAAGCCTTAGCGGCTGGGGCAGATATTATTATGTTGGATAATATGACTCCCGATCAAATTGTGGCTTGCAAAAAAGAAATTGCCGGGCGGGCGATTATTGAAGTGTCCGGCGGAGTAACAAAAGCCAATTTAGAAACCTATTGCAAAACGGGCGTGGACGTAATTTCCATGGGAGCACTGACCCACTCCGTCCCGGCGAAAGACTTAAGTCTTAAAGTGATAGAATATATTTAGATAAATTAGATAGAGGAAAAGAAAATGGACTACAAAAAGTTGTATTCCCACGTGGTAAGCCGCGCTAAAGCCTCGGCGATACGTGAGCTATTAAAAGTAACGGCCATGCCGGAGATTATTTCATTTGCTGGGGGACTGCCGGCACCGGAATTATTCCCAACGAAAGATGTGGCAGATATTTTGCAAACTATTATGAAGCAAACTCCCCAAGAAGCTTTGCAATATGGCACCACAGAAGGGCAGAAAAGTTTAAAAACGCAACTAATTAAAATGCTTCAGGAAACGGAACATATTACCGTGGAACCCGAAAATATTTTAATGGTTTCTGCGTCCCAACAGGCGCTTGATATGTCGGCGCGGATGTTTATAAATGCCGGAGATGCTATTTTGGTGGCACGGCCTACCTATTTGGGGGCGCTCCAAGCGTTTCAAGTGGCCGGGGCGGATATTATTGGTGTGGAAAGCGATAAGGACGGAATGATCCCGGCAGATGTGGAAAAGAAGTTAGCCGCTTTGCAAACCGAAGGCCGTCCGTGTAAATTTATTTATGTAGTGCCGGATTTCCAAAACCCCACAGGGACTACTATTTCTGAAGAGCGCCGCGTCCAAATTTTGGAACTGGCCAAAAAGTACGGTACGTTTATTTTGGAAGATTCTCCTTACCGCCAAGTTCGTTTTGAAGGGAAACACTTGCCCACATTTTACGAGCTGGACGGTGGAGCTGGCCATGTGCTGACGCTATTTACGTTTTCTAAGGTGTTTGTGCCGGGGTTCCGCTTAGGGTTTATTGTTGGGCCCAAAGATGTGATTGCCCGGTTTGTTATTTTAAAACAAGCTATGGACCTGTGCACCTCGCCTTTTTTGCAATTGGCGACGGCGGAATATCTTCGCCGTGGGTTGTTGGCACAGCACATTAAAGAAATTATTGAGTGCTACCGCGAGAAACGCGATTTAATGTTGGAAACGCTGAAAAAATATATGCCGCAAGGAGTTACGTGGACACACCCGGAAGGGGGGTTGTTCTTGTGGCTTACCTTGCCCAAGCATTTAAATTCGTCTGAACTTCTCACAAAAGCCATTGCTAATAAAGTAGCGTTTGTGGCCGGGGTAGATTTTTACCCGGAGTGCAACGTATTTAACGATATGCGGCTTAACTTTTCATATTCATCTAAGGAACAGATTGTAGAAGGGTTAAAACGCTTAGCGCAAACGATCAAAGAGAACTTATAATTGTAATAAAAAACACCCCGAAGTTTTCACTTCGGGGTGTTTTTTTATGCTATTTTTAAAACAACCAAACGCGCACGCCGTATGCTGCTGCTGCTATCAGCGCAGAGGCCGGAATAGTAATAAACCAAGCCCACACAATCCGTTTTGCTACGCCCCAATGCACACCGGATAAACGACGTAACGAGCCGATCCCTACGATAGCACCGGTAATTGTGTGCGTGGTGCTAACCGGGATTCCTAAAAACGACGCAAAGAAAATAGACGCTGCACCGGCTGATTCGGCACAAAAGCCGTCCACCGGGCGTAAGCGGGTGATTTTCTGACCCATGGTTTTAATGATGCGCCAACCGCCGGACAAAGTACCTAACGCAATAGCTGCCTGACAAAGAAGCACTACCGAGGTCGGCACGATGAATTGTCCTTGTTTAAAAGCAATCATTTCGTGATGGTCCAGTAGGAAGTTGCGAATCGGCGCGGCTTCCGGCATGGCCATGCTTCCCATTAAAAGCATGCTGATAATACCCATAGTTTTTTGGGCGTCGTTTCCGCCGTAGCTTAACGAATAAGCTGAGGCTGATAATAACTCTGCTTTTCGGAAAAATTGATCCACCTTAGAAGGCTTAAAATGGTTGGATATATTAAACACGATAATTCCGATAATAGTGCTTAATATAAACCCTAGTAACGGAGCGATAAAGATAAATGCAACGGTTTTTAAAATACCGCCGGCTACCAAGGCTTGAAAACCGCCTTTGACCAATCCTGCCCCCATTAGTCCGCCGATAAGTGCGTGCGAAGAGCTGGAAGGAAGCCCGAACCACCAGGTAATCAAGTTCCAAGCACACGCTCCCACGAGCGCGCCGAAAACGAGGTTGGCATCTACTACGTTTAATTGCACGATGCCCGAGCCAATGGTTTCGGCCACGCCTTTGCCAAAGACCAAAAAGGCCACGAAGTTGAAGAATGCCGCCCACGCCACCGCCACTTTGGGAGATAAGACCCGGGTAGAGATAACGGTGGATACGGAGTTGGCCGCATCGTGGAATCCGTTTAGGTAGTCAAAGAATAACGCAAGCAGAATTAGAAAAATAATCCACGCCATAGCGCGTAACTCCTAGTTGTTTTTAACCAAGATGGATTCCACCATATTGGCAACGTGTTCACAGAAATCCGTCGTAGTTTCGGCAATTTCGTAAAGTTCTTTTTGTTTGATGACCATAATGGGGTCTTTTTCGTTGTCAAACAAATCTGAAATAGCTTCGTCGCGCAGCACGTCGCCTTCGTTTTCCAGGCGGTTGATTTCTACGCATTGGCGCAAGGTTTCCGTCACGCTCTTTTTATTGCGAAGCGTGGCCAAAGCCTTTTGCAAAGCACGGGTGGTTTGTTCAATGGTGATGGCCATTTTTTTGCTATATTCCGTCGGTTTGGTAATCCGATACAGCGAGAAGCGGTTGGCCAGTAAATACAAGTTATCAATAATATCGTCTAACCGGTTGGCCAGCGCCAGAATGTCTTCACGGTCAAAGGGAGTAATGAAGGTTTCGTTTAACGTATTAATCGTGGTGTGGGTTAATTCGTCACCGTAATGCTCAAACTCGTGCATTTTGCGCACATTTTCAGGTGAAAAATCGCCTTCATCAATTAGTTTATGATAGAACTCGGCCGCGTGTACTAAATTGTCGGCTTGTTTATCAAATAAATCAAAGAATTTTTCTTCTCTTGGTAAAAACATGGGAATAACTCCATTTATTATTTTTTTAATACAAAAGCGCCCGTTTGCACAAGGCACACGGGCGCGAAAACTAACTTTGCAACTCCTGCTTTAATTCTTCAGGCAGGTTGATGGCCGCTTTTAACAGGAACGGCCGCTTTTTAACTTCTTCTATAAAGGCCGCATCACGCAATTTGTTACGGTATTCTTTTTCTTGGAAAATGTAACGGAATTTCGTGTATACATCATATGTGCCGGCCAGTAGGGCTACAATGTCTTGCACGCCCACAATTTCTTCGTCGGTGGGAATGACAAATACTTTTACCGGCGAGTTATCGGCCGAGATACGGCACTCGGCTTTATTAGTGTTGGCAGCGCTATTGCGCTCTTCATCCATAATAATGCCAAAATTTTCAAGGCCTTTAAGTACGCGGGCGCGCACATCCGGAGCGCGTTCACCGATACCGGCTGTAAAGACGATACAATCCAGCCGCCCTAACAAGGCCATATAAGCCCCGATATATTTTTTAATGCGGTGGGCTTGCACGTCCACGGCCAGTTTGCATAATTCATCGCCGTTTTCGGTGCCTTTGCGCACGTCGCGCTGATCGGAATAACGGTCCCCGGTTAAGGCGTACATCCCGCTTTTTTTATTCAAAATCGTGTACATATCTTCCGGGCTCATATTTAGTTTCTTCATCATATGAAAGCACACGGACGGGTCAATATCGCCCGAGCGGGAACCCATTACTAACCCTTCTAGCGGGGTAAGACCCATGCTGGTGTCAATGCATTGACCGTTTTTGACGGCGGTTACGCTGGCTCCGGCTCCGATGTGGCAGACGATAGAATTGACTTCATCTACATTTTTGCCTAACAACACGGCAGCCCGGCGGGAAGTGTACAAAACGGAAGAACCGTGAAATCCGTATTTGCGGATATTATAGTCGGTGTACCAACTGCGCGGCAAGGCGTACATATAAGATTCTGCCGGCATGGTTTGGTGAAAAGCGGTATCCATTACGCAGACATGGGTTACGTTGGGCAACAAGGCACGGGCCGCTTCAATCCCCATGATGTGAGCCGGGTTATGAAGGGGGGCCAAGTCGGCGATGTTCCTGAGCTCTTCCACTACTTTATCGTCCACAATGACGGATTTTGCAAATTTTCCGCCATGTACGATGCGGTGCCCGACTGCGCTAATGACGTTGATGTTTTCAATTACACCGTGTTCTTTGTCGGTCAGCGTTTCAATTACTAAATTGATAGCGTCTTTATGGTCTTTGCAATTGCGTTGCAATTCAAAGGAAGGTAGCGAAGGTCGGTCGTGCGTAATGCAGGATCCTTCAATGCCGATACGTTCCACCGTGCCGGCGCAGAGGCTTTTCTTCTGGTCCCAGTCGTACACGCTGTATTTGACCGAAGAGCTGCCGCAGTTTAAAAACAATATAATCATGAATTTTCCTTGTATGTCCCCAAGACGGGGGATAATTAAAAATCTATCTTCTTTTACATTGTAGCAAAAAACAAGCGGGAACGGGGGCGTTTCAAGGGGCGAAAACTAGAAGGGCTTGTAATCATGTTTTTTTTTTGATAAATTTTACCCATAAGTAAAATTTATCAAAAAGGAGTAAATAGATGAAAAACGCATTTAAACGGGGTTTTACCCTGGTAGAACTGTTAGTGGTAGTTTTAATTATTGGTATTTTATCCAGTGTGGCTTTGCCGCAATATCAAAAAGCAGTAAACAAGAGTAAAGTAGCCGGTTATTGGCCTACCCTCAAAAACTTAGCCGAAGCTGCCAGGCTGTGTTCTTTGGAGAAAGGAAGCACTTGTAATTTAGATGAATTAGATATAGAAGCCCCTACTTGCAAACCAATTTCCGGCGCAAGTAGTTGCCATTATTATGTAGGCGATTCTCATGCATATGTCGTATTCAGCAACATAGAAGGAGGCGATTTGTTTTTGGAGGTATATCCAGAGGGGCGATACTGTGAAGAATCTCATGCACCTGGACTTTGTGCCAAGTACGGAATGAAAGGCCCGATGACTAGTCCAACAAATGGCGTGAACAAATATGCATTAGATTCAACTTCTCGTTAAATTTGCGTAAAATTTGATAATAAAAACCCCCGATGTGAGCCGGGGGTTTTTATTAGTAGTTTATGAGTCCTTGAAAAAAGTCGTCTTCTTTTTTCTTTTTCTTTTTTGCTGCTTTCCGGTCTTTTTGATACAGACGTTCCATTTCTCGTTGCAACCAATCGGGCAATACGTTGCCGACTTGGAATAATTTGGCATGGAAATCGGCTTCGTTGAATTTCTTGCCTTGTTTGTGGCGGTAGTGATCGCGCACTTGTTCCAGAGCATCTAATCCTACCCAATAACTAACGGCTTTACCGGGATAGACGGCCGAGCTTTTTAACATGTCTTCAGCTTCGGCTTGATCCACCCCGTGCTCTTGCGTTAAGAAAGCCAGTGCGTCGCTGTACGAAAATTGGCGTAAGTGTAATTTAGCATCCACAAAGGCGGCCAAAGCGTGCTTATACTCATCCCAGGCCAGGAACAAAAGTTCTTCATCTTTATAAATGTACCCTTTTTCTTTGGCCAGGCGTTTGGCGTACATGCTCCAGCCGTTTGCCATCGTTTCCGACGGATACCAGCGGCGGATGAACGAGATATTTTCAGTAGCGCGGGCTTGATAATAGCGGCCCGGTACCAACTCGCCGCTGAGCATCAATTTACGGGTCGGTTCATTGAAATCCCGTTGGGTTTGTTCTTTGCGAGACAAAGTGTTGCCGGACGGAACACGCAAGAAGAAATCCGTTTTGGAAGATACTTGATCACCGTACGGCGGCACAAATAAATAAGCCCGCGTATAAGAATAGTACTGCGGCATGGGTGATACTACAAACAGAATATTTTGCGCAGGTAAAGCACCCGTTTGGTTAAAGAATCCTTCCAAGTGTTGCGCGTCAGCCTTCAACGTGGGAATAGGGTCCGGCGCGGACGCATTTTCTATTACTTGTTTGGCTACTGCGTAAAAATCTTGCCCGTTGCGGATGATGAGTCCTTTTCTTTTTTTCTTCTTGGCCGGTTTTTTAACCGGAGCTACCGGAGTTTCTCCGTTCCCGTCAATAATGGTAACCTCATCCGTTTCGGCAGCTTGTAAGAAAGGGTCCAAGGTTAAGGACAGTTGCCGTTGGGTTTGGGTAACTTTGGCGCTTAAATTTTTGACTACTTTGGAGGGGGTGTCGTTTACGCTGTAGAAATTTGTCAGCACGGCGGAATAATTATCTTCCCCTAAGCGAAAATCGGTAGAGTTTTCTTCTTGCGAGAATGTTTTAAACAAATCAAACATTTTCCGAGCGGCGCGTTTGGCTTCCAACATTTCCCGTTTGATTTGGTTGGAGGTAATGTCATCTTCGGCGGCTTCTAATAAAAATTCGGTTATTTCATCTAACGATAGATAGGCATAGTAGGCTTTTTCCATCGCTTGTTGGGCTAAAAACGGCGCTGGATTGGCAAGATTTTTTTCGGCCAGGGCCGCTACGGACGGCAAAGCTTTAATGCGTTCTTCCAAGTCGGCGCGTTGGCGCAGGCGGGAAGACATTTGTTTTAAATACACGTCGTAAATGGCGTCTAATGCCTGGGCATAATATAGAGGATCTTGCGTAACGCGGTTTTGTTCTTCTTGCCAAATGGCGGCTTGTAAATCTTTTTCTAATAGAGCGCGTTCGGCTTTTTTAGCGGCGGAAAGATTTTTTTCATCAACTTCATCTAATAAATGTTGCACGGAGCGCAACGCCGCCAGCGCAAATGCGCTTTGTTGTGATTCGCGGCGGTTGAGTTGGGAATTGGCTGCGTTTACCCCGATGCGGGTAGCGCGTTCCGGGTAGAAAGAGAGTAATACAGAGGAATAACGTTTAGCGGTTTCGTTAAGGGTGTTGTCCTCCATAATGGTGTCAATGTCGTCCAAATCCAAGGTTTCTTGGGCATAGGAACTGATCCAACCGCCGGCCAAGAAAGTAAAAGCTGTGGCGACGGCAAAATAAGTTAATTTTTTCATGATAAATTATCCCTGTAATAAAAATAAAGTTACCCCTTATTTTAAACGTTTATGGAGATAGTTGTCAACGTAACGACGGGCAATCTCCGGCGCGGTGGGGGCGAAGCGTCCATTTATAGCAAGTCAAATTTTTAAGCATTTTTCTTGTTCGTTTAAATCTGTTATAATAAATAAAGTAGCGGGCTTAGTAAGCCCGGCTCCGAGATTTAGACGTGGCTTACAAAGCGCCGTCGTAAACCTTCCTTTTATCTCTTTTAATATGGTATAATAAACTATCCGGGCCATTAGCTCAGTTGGTAGAGCAGACGCCTCTTAAGCGTAAGGTCGTGAGTTCGAGCCTCACATGGCCCATGTACGCCTTAGGAGCGTATGGAGTGATCCGTGAGGGTTCAAGTCCCTCTCCGTCCATATTTTTTCGGTAAGTAGCCGAGTAAGAGGAGTGTAAAGATGTCCATTTTCAAAACCGCCCAAGCGGGTGAAGTAAAAACCAAACAACTAGGTAAAGAAGGTTGCCGTGTGACGTTGTCGGTAGAAGCGGCTGCTTCGTTAGTTTCCAAAAGTTTTCAAAACGCTGCCGTACAAGTGCAATCCCGTGCGCAAATGCAAGGTTTTCGCGCCGGAAAAGTACCGCTTGATTTAGTAAAACAAAATTTTGGTAGCCATATTAAAGAACGTGCGTTGGATTTAACCGTTAAAGCCGCTATCAACGCCGCGTTGGCCGACGCTAAATTAGATGCTGTTGCCGTGCCCACCTTAACAAAAGCCGATTTTAATCACTTTGCGGAAACGGCCCCTTTTACGTTTGAAATTGCCGTAGATGTAGCTCCGGAATTTGACGTAAAAGATTATAAAGGTATTGAAATTACCAAAAAGCCGGAAACCGCCACCGAAGAAGATGTAAAAGAAAATTTGGACCGCGTATTAGACGCTAATGCCCGCTTGGAAAGCGCGGCTGAAGGCGCCACGATTGATGATAAATGCTACGCGGTTATTCACTACACCGGCAAACGCAACGGCACGGATGATTATAAATTAAGTGCCGATAGCGAACTGGTGGATATGTCTGCCCCGCAAACCATGCCCGGTTTGGCCGAAGCGTTAAAAGGCCTTAAAAAAGGTGATGTAAAAGACGTCGAAGCCAAAGACGGTCAAGACAATGTTTCTTACCACGTAACGGTGGACGATATTAAAAACAAAATCGTGCCCGCGTTGGATGATAACTTTGCCAAAGATATGGGGTTTGATACGTTGGACGCTCTTAAAGCCAAAGTGAAAGAAAGTTTAGATGCCGAAGCCAAACAAGCTTCCACGCGCGACGAAGTGGCTCAAATCGAAAACCACCTCGTTAAAATGAATAATTTTGAACTTCCCCAAAGCTTGGTGGAAGAATATACGGAATCTTCGCTTCACAATTTCGTGCATAGCATGACGAACCTTAAACACGATGAATTGACGGAAGAACAACACAAAGCGTTTGAAGAACGCGTCCGCCCCACCGTGGAAAAAGACTTGCGCTTGGGTTACATCGTGCACGCAATTGCCAAAAAAGAAAACCTGGAAGCTGTGGAAGCCGATTGGCAGGCCGAGTTAGATAAGAGCATTGCCACCAACGGCAAAAATAAAGAAGACGAAAAGAAAATCAAAGCGTTTTTCGCAGAACGCAAAGCCCACATCTTGGCTACGCTCACGGAACGCAAAGTATTTGATTTCTTGAAATCTCAAGCAAAATATAAATAACTCTGTACGCATAAAGGAAACCTCCGCCCCGACTAAGACGGAGCGTCCTTTGTGCACTTAGCAGGCCGTTTTCCAGGTTGTATATTTATCATACGAACCCAGGATTAACGGTTTTAACCTCAAACAGGCGGGCTTGCTGGCCCGCCTGTTTTTTTATGGGTGTCAACGGCGTTAATTTGCTATAATTTGTATATGGGAAAACAGCGTTTTTTGGGCCTGTTAGCCGGCCTTTTATTTACTGCCCCGTTTTTAACCGCGCAAGTATTGCCCGCGCCGGAAGATGCCGTGCCTGTTCATAAGGTATCTTTGGCCGCTACGCGTGCTAGCAGTAATTTAAACGAAGTACTTCTACACCAAAGCGCAATGGACTATTCGCTTCCGCCGGAGGTTGCCCACGTTGTACAAAAATGCGTTGCCGGGGAAGAGGAAGAATGTTATTTCTCGTTAAAAACATTTGAAAACGATACCAACCCGGTGGTGGCGGCTGCCGCTAATTTGGAACTAGCTGTTTTGTCTCTGCAGCGCGGTTTAATTAAACAAGCCCAAAATTATATTTTGCAAGCCGGTGCCAAATCGCCCGACGATCCGTTTATTCAACTTACCAAAGGTTGGCTGTTGCTTTCTGCCGGGAAATATAAAAAAGCACGTCACGCGTTTGAAGAACTGTTGTATCTAACGGCTGATTTTGAATATGTTTCTTCGGCTAAATTAGGTAAAGCGTTATCTCTTTATTTTGAAGGGAAAAAGAAAGAAGCCGTTTCGGAACTACAATACTTATACACGTCTAATCCGTACACCATTTCGTTTGTTTCTTTTTGGCTCGGTAAAATTTCTTCTGAAATAAAAGCCTCCAAAAAATTAGCCCCGGTATTTTTGCAACAATCTCTGTCGCACGACGAGCGTAACTATGCAGCTGCTGCGCTATTTGCCAAACTTTCCGAAAAAGAAAAAAACGATTTACGATCCTGGCAATATTACGCTACGTTATACAGTTTAGACCCGAAGAATAAACAGCTATCTAAAAAAATAGAAAAATACGCACATGAGATGGGTGATAAGAGTATTGATTATCTGTTTTATTTACGTCTGGAACAACCCATTGTGCATGAAATGGTTTCTACTCCGTCGGAACTTGTTAAAATGGCGCTGTATGCTAATAACGCACAGGAGCCGCAACTGCTCACCCAAACCAGTGTTATGGGTTCCGGCGCGTGGCGCATTACCGACGAAAAATTAGGGGAAGTGCTACGGGTGGCATCGTATTCGGATAAACACATTGTTTTTAACCCACAAACAGGCGGTGTAGATTTAAAAGACGCCAAAGGCCACGTTGAATTTTCCGCCAAGCGTCCGTTTACGCTAACATTGGATAACAACCGTCGTACTTTGCTAGTGCATCATACGTTGGCCGAGAATATTTTTGCTGCCGATTTAAGTGATAAAGAATTAAAAGGTTCCTTAACGGTTATTCCTCGCCCGAACGGATTTTTACTCTTAAATCAAGTAAACGCGGAAGATTTAATTCCAGCGCTTTTGGCTACCCAAGCGCAAGATATTAAACACACTGCTGCCCTAAAAGCATTGGCGGTTGTATTCCGCTCGGCCCTGTTAGATGCGGTTGAGAAAAATAAAAATAAACCTTACCACATTACCGATAACGATGTGGCATTTCAATTCAAAGGTGTTAACCTCGTTTTTAAAGAGTTGTTAGATGTTTCAAAAGCGTCCGGAAATATCCGCCTTACGCAAGCCCCGGCCGGCTATTATGCCGACTGCGGGGTAGTAACGGCAGATGGCTTAGCCAATACGGCTAAACGTCCCAATTACGTATTTTCGCCCGCTAACATTAGTAAATACATCTTGTCCAACCCACCGGAGGATTTATATTCCCGTCCGGAAGATCCCACCCGTTGGGCTAGCATCAAATGGATGTATTGGTACGAAGGAAAAGACATAGAAAAACGTCTGGCCTATAAACAAGACATCGGCAAACTGCGTGCTATTATTCCCGTGCGCTACACACCGCAAGGGCGCATTTTGTCCATGCG
Source organism: uncultured Elusimicrobium sp. (assembly GCA_902794125.1). Lineage (GTDB taxonomy): Bacteria > Elusimicrobiota > Elusimicrobia > Elusimicrobiales > Elusimicrobiaceae > Avelusimicrobium. The sequence goes on from CADBFX010000003.1 coordinate 49,100, forward strand.
TTTTGAAGGCAGCAAAGGTTCGTACGAAACCCAAACTCCGCAAGAGACCGCATTTATTTTAAGTGCGGGCACCATGCGTTCCAACCTGTTTGATATTATTCCCTTCTATCAAGGGACAACTATCAAAAGCGTCTTGGTTCGCGGCTATGATACGGGGCTTGGCTACGGGCTTTGTCTGCGCGGTGCAGACGGTCAAGCAAAACAGGGAGCGGACTACATGGCGATTATTAAGTACTATTTCCCACAAGCCCGCATTCTGAACACTACAACAGGAACGGTTAACTAAATGGAAAAAACGAAAATTCTATATTTCATCACGCGCATGGACCAGGGCGGTGCCCAAGCCAGCGTGCTTACCACGATGAAAAACATCAATAGACAGCAATTTGATGTTTATTTGGCTACGGGCCCCGGTGGCCGGTTGGACGGCAAAATAAAAGCAGATCCTTCCCGGATATTTTTTATTAAAGCCCTAAAACACGATATCCACCCCAAATATATCTTTCACGATTTGGTGGCCTTTTTCCAAATGGGGTATGTGTTACGTCGTGTCAAGCCCGATATCGTGCATACCAACGCTCCCAAAGCCGGTGTGCTGGGGCGTTTAGCCGCGCGTATTTTTTGGCGCCGCGCCAAAGTGGTTCATACTTTCCACGGCTTGGGTTTTGCTAAAGAGCAAGGGGAAAAACAATTTAAATTTTTCGTCATGGTAGAAAAGTTTTGCGCCCGGTTTACCGACGTGCTTATTTTTGTTTCCCGCAAAAATGCCACAGAGGCCAAACAGCTGGGTATCGGCAAAAGTGTACGCACGGAACTGATTCGTGCGGGCATTAATTTTAATCCTATCTTGCCGCTCAAATTTGACCCGGTAGCCAAAAAGGCCTCGCTTAAAATCCCGGCCAATGCCCGGGTGGTCTTGGCGTTAGCTAATTTTAAACCGCTTAAAAACCCGATTCATTTCGTTTTGGCGGCTTACAAAGTGCTTAGCCAAATGAAAAACGTATATTTCATTTTCACGGGTGAAGGCCCGCTTAAACAAACGGCTGAAAATTTGGCTAAAAATTTGAGTATAGACAAACAAGTTTTATTTCCGGGTTGGCGTAATGACGCGTTGGAACTATTGGCGATTAGCGATGTGTTTGCCAGTGTGTCACTACGCGAAGGGTTACCCATGTCGCTTCTGGAAGCCATGGCCATGCGGGTTCCGGCCGTTTGCTACAACGTGGACGGTATTAGCGAAGTAGTAACGGATAATAAAACCGGCTTTTTAGTTAGCCCCAGCGACATTAATACCTTTGCCGATAAATTAAAAGTGCTATTACGTCACAGTGCGTTGCGCGAACGGTTTGAAGCCGCTATTGATCACCGGGACTATTCCGAATTTACTTCCGTTACCATGGTAAAAAAACAGGAACGGCTTTACCGCAGTTTAGTGCCGCCCACCAAGAAAAACGGCGGCAAACGGCGCTTTTTCCGCCGTCGCAGACATTTTAGAAAACCGCACCAGGGGGAGAATCATGGATTACGCAATTAACGAGTTGGAACAGGAAGTACTTACTAAATACTTCGCGTGAACTCGTCCAGAAAAAAATTAAACCGCTCCGCGCGGAAATGGACGCGAAAGAAACCTTTTCCAAAGAAATGCTGGAAGAATACCGCAAGTCCGGTATGTTCGGGCTGTGGATTGCCGAAGAATACGGCGGTTTAGGCGGGGGGATTACCTGCTTGGCCATGGCGTTTGAGGAGCTTTCCCGTGGGTGTGCGGGGCTTGCGCTTACGCCGGGAACGTCTGCCTTGGGGGCAATTCCCATGTATTTGGCTGCCACCAAAGAACAGCGTGAAAAATGGTGCCCGGATTTGGCAAGCGGCAAAAAATTGTGGGCCTTTGCCTTAACCGAGCCGGAAGCCGGGTCGGACGCTACCGCCTTAAAAACTACCGCTATTAAAGACGGCGATTTTTACGTTGTAAACGGTACAAAACATTTTATTTCCACCGGTAAAGAAGCTGATTTTTACACGGTGGCCGTTAACACCAACCCCAGCCGCGGGGCACGCGGTATTTCACTACTCGTGATTGAAAAAGGAACACCCGGTTTTTCGTTCGGTAAAAAAGAAGAAAAAATGGGTATCCGTTCTAACCCGACATACGAACTGATTTTTGAAAACGTGCGCGTACCGAAAGAAAATTTACTCGGTAGCGAAGGCCGCGGGCTTTTATATTTGCAAGAAACATTGGATTATTCACGCCCCGGATCACTTTCCAGGCCTTGGGGCATAAAGTGGCCGAACTGGCCGCCAAGACGGAAGCCGGCCGCGCGTTAGTGTATAATTTAACGCACCGCATGGACGAAGAATTTTTGCCTGCCGTTAAAAATGCGTTAGCCAACGGTACTACCATCCACGATGAACTTAAAAAGTTAAAAGGAGCCCGCTGGACTAAATACAGTGCGGAAGCCAAGTTGTTCTGCTCCAACGTGGCGATGGAAGTGGCCGATGAGTGTGTAACGTTGTGCGGCGGTATTGCTTATATGCGCGATTTCCCGCTGGAAAAATACATGCGCGATGCTAAAATCACGCAGATTTACGAAGGCACCGTCCATATCCAAAAAAACGAAATCATCACGGCACTAATTAAAGAGTACGCCTCTAAAGAAGGAGAAGAATAATTTATGCATATTGTTGCTTGTGTCAAACAAACACCCAAATCGGATAATGTAAAAATTGACCCGGCTACCGGGTGTTTAATTCGTTCCGGCGCGGAAAGTGCCATGAACCCTTTTGACGAATACGCCCTGGAAGAAGCCGTTATTTTAAAAGAGCAACTGGGGGGAAAAGTATCCGTAATTACCATGGGCCCGCCGCAAGCCGAGGCCGTCTTACGCGATAGTATTGCCCGCGGTGCCGATGCGGTGTATCAATTGGGGGACCGTGCTTTTGCCGGTTCGGATACCTGGTCCACCAGTTACGCGCTTTCTAAGGGGATTGAAAAAATTGATTCGCTTGAACACGTAGATTTAGTGCTTTGCGGCAAACAAACAAACGATAGCGACACCGGGCACATCGGCCCGCAAATTTCCGCCTGGCTTAATTGGCCCAATGCGGCGTTTGTTAAAAAAGTAATTTCCGTAAACGAAAAAACAATCACGGTAGAACGCTTGACCGAAGACGGTAGCGAGGTAGTGGAACTGCCGTATCCGTGTGTGTTATCGGTGGTAAAAGATATCAATTCGCCGCGTGTACGCAGTGTAAAAGGCCGCATAGCCGCTAAACGCGCGCAAATTACCGCTTGGACGGCGGATGACGTGTGTGCCGATAAAACGAAACTCGGTATCGCCAACTGCCCCACGCGGGTGGTAAAATCCTTCGTGCCTAAACGTGAAGTGTGCGCCTGCGTGGTGGAAGGAAATACGGCTAAAGAAAAAGCCGCCAAATTAGTTAGTTTATTAAAAGAAAATAAATATATTTAAGGAACCGTTATGAAAGATTTTAAAAATGTATGGATTTTTGCCCAAACGCAACACGGTAAACTCAGCCCTACGGCTTACGAACTACTTACTGCTGGGCGTCAACTGGCTGATGATCTGGGCGAAAAGCTGTGTGCCGTTTTATTGGGGCACAACGTTCAACCGTTTGCGCAAGATTTATTTGCCTGCGGGGCCGATATTGTCTATGTATGTGAGTCGCCGGCGTTGGAAAATTATGTAGATGATATTTATGCTAAGGTCCTTGCGGACATGGTGGCGCAGTATAAGCCAAATAAATTTTTACTTCCGGCCACCAACCTAGGGCGTTCGCTTTCCGCCAAAACAGCCGTGTTTGTCGGCACGGGGTTAACGGCCGATGCTACCGAAGTGAAAATTAATAAGGAAGACGGCCAACTCCACGCCACACGCCCGACGTTTGGCGGCAACTTAATGGCCACCATCACGTGCGCGCATACGCGGCCGGAAATGTGCTCTTTGCGCCCGATGTCCTACGAAAAGGCCCCGGCCAAGGCCGGGAAAAAAGGCGAAATTATTTCCTTTGCTTTTAACCCGACCAAGCATACATCTTTGGCGAAGTTTTTAGAGTTTATTAAAAGCGAGGGAACAGGGTTGGACTTATCCGAAGCGTCGGTTATTGTGGCCGGCGGGCGCGGATTAGGCAAACCGGAAGGTTTTGAACTACTTAAAAAACTGGCCGATCGCCTGGGCGGAGCGGTGGCTGCCAGCCGTGCGCCGGTAGATAAAGGGTGGATTGATTACCGCTACCAAATCGGTTTAACCGGGCGCACCGTAAAGCCGAAACTTTATATTGCGTGCGGTATTTCGGGCCAAATTCAGCATATGGCGGGGATGAGCGGCGCGGATGTAATTGTGGCGATTAATAAAGATCCGCAAGCCCCCATTATGCAAGTAGCCAACTATGCCGTGCAAGGCGATTTGTACGACGTTGTCCCGGCTATGTTGGAAGCCTTAAAATAATTTGTTTTGCTACAAACACCCCGGGTTTTTCCCGGGGTGTTTTATTTTTCTAAACCATAAAAAGCTGCGAGCGTTGGCGGCGGAAAAGTTATAATACAAACATGAAACGTCTTTTTTTATTTTTCTTATTGTGCCCTTTTGCCGCTCACGCGGCTACGGTTGGGCAAGTAACCACCAGCACTACACGCATGCATCCGGCCACGCTTCAAAAACGTTTTTTATTAAAACCGGGGGATACGTTTAATCCTACCCTCTACGAAAAAGCCAAAGAAGAATTACACAAATTGCGTGTATTTAAAAAATTGGATTTTTCTACCCATATTGACGGCAAAACAGTAGATATTCACATTGCCGCAGAGGATGGATACTATTTCTTTCCGGTGGGGTTTGCTATGGGGGGCAGCAAAAGTGCGGCGGGTTTGTCCGTGGCGGCGGGAAATTTATTTAAACAAGGGGAAACCACTTTTCTTTTTGCGGGTGGCAGTAGAGACGGTTGGACTACCCAACTGGGGGTAAGTACACCGCAACATTTTGCGTTGGTTAATTATACGCGCGTAGATTTGGATCCGCGCTTTTACCAAAACCATTGGTATAATATCCCCAACGTATTTTCTACGTCAGACGATAAAAAACATCACCACGATAAAATACTGCGCGAAGTAAAGGGTACGCAAGAACAAATAGGCTTTGTGTATAAGTACCGGGTGTCCCGTACGCTGCGCCTTGCATTGCGCCCACAGTACAATTATATTTCGTATAAAAATCACGCCTTGGATAGCGGCAAGCATCACCAAGTAGCCTTCGGCCTGGAATGGGAGGACGACATCCGCCCCGGCACCAACATGGGGGCACTTTCCGGCTACGGGCTAACGGATAAAGAACAAAGTTTAAGAGATTTGCCTCGTCCACGTAGCGGCTACAAAGGGGCGGTTACTTATGCAAGCGGTGGCGATTGGACGGGAAGTGATTATCATCTTTCCAAACTTTCATTACAAGGGGCGTGGTTGTTGGAATTAAAAACACGTCATTTGCTGATGTTTCAACTCAGTGCGCAAGAAGCGTTTGAATATAGTTTCAGCGAGCAGATTACTTCTACCGATTTGTTAAGTGATATCGGCCGTTATGACCGTCAACGCCGAGGTAAACGCGGGGCTGGGGGGAGTTTGTCGTTCACCTATTATGTTTTGCGCGACCAAGTAGGCCTGTTATCTTTTACTCCTTTTTACGAACTGTCATATGTGGATAATGGTATCCGCTATCTGCCTCACAGCGGTGTGGGCGGCACGCTTAGTTATAAATTGTGGCGTTTTCCGCTACCGTTTGGCATTAACTATACGCAAAACTTGCAGGATGGGAGCCACCAAATCGGCTTTGTGATTGGCGGTGCATTTTAGATAGTTCAACAAAAAACCCCGCCGGAAGGCGGGGCTTTTAGAAGAAAATTACATTTACAGTACGCTTTTTACCCATTGGGCGATTTCGTCGTCCGTAGCGGCCCCGTCAAAGCGTTTACCTTCTTTCACCGTTGTTTTGGGGGCTATTTCTTGCAAGTGCTGGCGCGATTCGCCCAGCCCACTGCTGGTGGACGTAGCAAACGGAATTACCGTTTGTCCGTTCCATTTGCAAGCTTCCATAAAGGTATCAATAATGCTGGGCTCTCTGTACCACCACACCGGGAAGCCTACAAATACTACTTCGTAATTTTGCACGTTGGGTACGCTGTCTTTAAGCGGGGGGCGGCAGGCCGGGTCGCGCATTTCTACCGAGGAGCGGCTAGACCGGTCGGCCCAATTTAAATCAGCTTGTGTGTAGGGCGTTTGGGGACGTATTTCAAAAGTATCAGCCTCGGCGGCTTTGGCAAGGCGTTGGGCCAGCTTGGCGGTAATACCGCTTGCACTAAAGTAAGCAACTAAAGTTTTTTTCATAATACCCTCCAAACAAGATATCACTATTGTAGCAGTTAAAAAGGGGGAACGGTCAAGTTTTTTTTATGTTAAAAAAGAGTTATTCCTATTGAATGTAGTACAATATAAAAAGTATGAAAGAAGAAAACTTGCAATCCCTTCGGGAAAGTACCATTGTTAAAGTAAGTACCATCGGTATTATTACTAATGTACTATTGGCTGCTTTTAAGGCGGCGGTCGGTTGGTTGGCTAACTCCATTGCCGTTACATTAGATGCTGTAAACAATTTATCTGACGCGCTTTCTTCCGTCGTTACCATTATCGGTGCCAAACTGGCTAACAAAGCACCCGACAAAGAACACCCCCACGGCCACGGCCGTATTGAATATCTTAGTTCCATGGTGGTTTCCTCCATCGTGCTTTATGCCGGTGTAATGGCCTTGGTGGAATCTATCAAAAAAATTATTCATCCGCAGCTCCCGCGTTACTCGGCCACGTTTTTAATAGTGGTGGCGGTGGCGGTAGGAGTAAAATTAGTCCTGGGGCGTTATGTAAAAGCACAAGGCGAAAAAGTGAATTCCGGTGCGCTTGTAGCTTCCGGGTCGGACGCATTTTTTGATGCGGTACTTTCCGCTTCCGTTCTTTTGTGTGCCATTTTCTATTTGATATTTCATATTTCGTTAGAAGCCTACATGGGCGTGGTGATATCGCTTGTGATTATCAAGGCCGGCTTTGGCATGTTGGAAGAAACGCTGCACGATATTTTAGGTAAACGGACCGATGCAAAAGTTAGCCGAATTATGCTTCTTTACATATCGAACTGCCGGACACTATGACGGTGGACGAAGTGGACCGTTTAACCCGGCGGATTGAAAAAAACGTATATCACAAAACCGGCATTATTTTAACGGGGGTCGGTGTATATGCGTACAACACCCAAGGCGGTCGGACGGCCCAAATACGTAATGAAATTCAAAATAAGGTGCTGGCGCATGATTGGGCGTTGCAATTGCATGGTTTTTACGCTAATTTAGAAGAAAAAACTATCCGTTTGACGTCGTACTCAGCTTTGATATTTCGCGCGAAAAAGCCCTTGGAATTTTATTTAAAGAAGTGCAACACATGTATCCCGGCTACGCGGTGCAAATCACGCCGGACGTGGACGTCAGCGATTAGCTCATTAGTCCGCCGACAAGATTTATTTGTAATGTAGTAAAAACTTGTTATAATAAAAGACAAGGAGTCTTTTATGGATGAACAACGCATTAATTTTTCGTTAGAGCAAGAAGAACCCCCGGCTGTGGCGATACGCACTACTGCCCCGTCGGAAAAAGAACAAAAAATTCAGTACGCTTCTATTGCGGAACGTTTTGTGGCTTTGCTGATTGATTACGGCATTATTTTTATTCCGTTGCAATTAATTTCTGTGCCGCTGGTCAAATGGTTAAAGCCGGAGTGGGACCTTTGGCAATTTGTGGCCATGTTCTTAAGTTTTCACCTCGTTTTTATTTTATATCAAACGATTTTTTCGTGCGGGGACCGCGTAACTTTGGGTAAAAGTTTAGTCGGTATCGCCGTTATGAAGCAGGATGGCAGCGGCCCGATTTCTTTCCCGCGTGCTTTTCTGCGCTCGGTGGGGTATTACATTAGCGCGGTCTTGTTTATGGGGGGCTTTTTCCTCGCGTTTATTGACGACCAACGCCGCTCTCTGCACGACCGGTTAGGCGGCAGTATCGTGGTGGAGTTGCGTCCCAAATCCACGGGCGAAAAGGTTATATTGCGCCTGGTGGGAGGTGCCTTGTTAATGGCGTTTGGTTGGGTGGCCTATTCCCAAATTTTGGGAGGCGGGGCCATGATGGACCAAATCTATGTAAGCCAAGCTAAATCACACCTGCGCAAATTGGCCCAGCTGGAAGAAGAACATAACGTCCGCTACGGGTATTACACCAACGATTTGGCTCGTCTGTATTTACTCTCGGGCGACCCGGTTCAATTCCAGCGCGACACGCAAAAAGCGCTAGAACGCAGAGGCTTTAATATCGGCGTGTCCGATGATTCGTACAAAATTGTGGCGCATGCCAAAGATAAAACACACACGCTGGTTGTGTTTCAGCCTTAATCAACTAACAGCTATACACAAAAAAAACCGGCACCCGAGAGTGCCGGTTTTTATATGTTTATATCTTATTCGTGCCGGCCTTCGGTAGAGTGCTGGCAGTTTACGCAGTAGCGCGCAAAAGGGAGTGCTTTAATGCGTTTTTTGGGAATCGGTTGGCGGCAGTATTCACACGTGCCATAAATCCCTTTATCCATTTTGCGTAGCGCGGCTTCAATTTGTTCAATCGTATTGTGTGCATTGCCGGAAAGTTCAAATAAAATTTCTTTGTCCAAACTGCGCGACGCATCATCAATCGGGTCGCCCACTTCGGCTTCCGGCATATCCATATTCTTTTTATCTTTCAAGCGGGCCATCGCTTCTTCTTTCATCGCAAGCAAGTGGTTTTTAATTTCTTTTAGTTCTGCTGCGGTTAAGGTGTCTTTCGTCACTTTTTTTGTTGCCATGGTAAATACCCCTTGTTCAAATCGTTTGTCCGGCAGAAAAACCGGTACTGTTTGATTAGTGTAGCAAAGTAAATTATTTTTTTCAACCCCTTTTCTAGAATAAGCGGTTTGGAATTAGTATAATAAATAAAATAGTCTGTTTTAATGGAGACCCCTTTTTATGAAAAATATTCTTACCCGCCCTGTGGGCGAGTTAGTAGCCGCAAACCCCATTGTGGCTAACTATAAAAAGATGTGGCCGTTTGTAAAACCGTATTGGTTTAGAGCGTCACTCAGTTTAGTGCTAACGCTCCCCACCGGCGCATTGGATTCCGCCATCGCCTTATTTATGAAGTCTTTCACGGATGACGTTCTCGTAGCCAAAAACGCTTCGTTTAACTCGTTAATTCCGCTCCTTATTGTAGGTTTTGTGCTTATTCAAAGTTCGCTTACCTATGCCGTAAAATACTTAAACACATGGGTCGGCAGTAAAATTACTATCAATTTGCGCAAACACCTGTTTCATAAATTAATGACCATGCACAGCGGATATTTTGATAGTGCCAACTCTGGCTACATCATGATGCGCTATAACAACGACGCCGACGCCGCCAGCACCGGCCTTATTGATAACCTGCGCAAAATGTTCACGCGCACGTGTTCGGCCATTGCCTTAATTTGTGTACTTCTTTATAACTCGTGGCAACTGACGGTTATTGCCGTAGGCGCATTTGCTTTGGCGGGGGGGCTGATTTTCATTGTACGCCGCTCGTTGGAAGATTTAGTTCGCAAGACGGTGGTCGTCGGGTCGGTAGCCATGCGCGCGTATAACGAAGCTTTTAGCGGCAACCGCACTATTGCCGCCTATAACCTGCAAGAGGATCAAGAAAACCGCTTTAACCAACTCATGCATAATATTTTCTCGCTTAATATGGGCATCGTTAAACATACGGGTTGGCTGTCG
>CADBFX010000004.1 GCA_902794125.1 uncultured Elusimicrobium sp.
GAACCGCCGGCAATACAACCGGTCCCGCCGCAAATAACAATACGTTTTTTAATATTTTTGTAGGCTTTATTAAAATCTGTTGCGATTTTTTTAATATCTTTAGTTGCCATGTTCAGCCTCCGCCTTAATTACTTGGTCAATCAGTTCCACCGCTTTGGCGGGGGTAATTTGTCCGTGCACGACGTCGTCCACTACCATTACCGGGGCCAAACCGCACGCCCCCAAGCAAGATACGCATTCTAATGTAAACATCATATCTTCGGTAGTGTCTTGTCCGTCTTTGAGTTTTAATTTATCTTTTACCGTGTTGATCACGAAAGAAGAACCTTTTACGTGGCAAGCCGTTCCGTTGCAGACCTTAATAATGTGTTTACCTTTGGGGGTAATAGCGAAATGGGCAAAAAATGTCGCCACGCCAAATACTTTAGCGGGCGAAATTTCCAACTCATTAGCAATAAAGCGCATAATATCTTCGGGTAGATATCGGTAGGCGTCTTGTACTTTTTGAAGAATCGGGATGAGTTTTGCGCTATCATGCCCGAAATCTTTTAAGATCTGTACAGCGGGTTTGAATCGGTCAGTCATAAGTTCTCCTATACAATAAGTAAAAACAGCACAACAAAACGACTAAAAACCCCCTCCTTGCGCTTTAGCCACAGCGCAAAAGGGCTTTTAAAAATTATAACTTCCTCGGCGGTAACCTGTCAAGCATTCCTCAATGGTCCCAACCATGTAACTTCCGATAGTAAAAATGATTAGCTACGGCTTGCATAATGCGCGAAGGCCAAGAAGAAGTTTTTTCAAACCCTATGGGCATAGAAATAAGCCCATCTAATCCGTGGTTAAACATCTCTAACCCCACTTCGTTATCTTCCCGGTAAGCCGTTAAGGCAATAATAGTACCCGAATATCGGCGCAACCGCAATTCGGACGCCACATAATATCCTCCACCGCTTTGTGACACCAAAATATCAGTTAAAATTACATCCGGCTGGATTCGGCCCGCCAATATATCGTCCACTAAAGAAGTGGCATTTCCATAAAAATGAAGTCTTACGCTCGGGAAAAAGACCCCTTCTCGGTGGCTTTTTTCCATCTCTTTCAATACAGAATAGCGATCGTTCAGCACCGCTACTGTTAAATTTTCCGGTAATTTGCGGGAAGCCAGGCGGTTTTTAATCCACGAAATAGGCGGCAGCCAAGAGGATAATGTCGCGGCCGGATTATGAAGACAAAATTCTTCTAAGGAAAATTCACGGTCTGTGCGGGGAGCCAACGGTTTTACAAACAGTACGCTTCCCAACGTCGGCTCTACCGCCGTATACGCGTACTCAATATAATTGCGCATTTGGCTAAATCCTTTATCATCCGGCGCCAAATAAGCTCCCAAACTTTCTATTTGTCTTTTAAGGATATTTAATCGCTCCAACCATTGCCGCCGCTCGGCTGGCATCAATTCGCGCCGTTCAATCGGCTTGGCCTGATAATACAAAAATACGTCCATATCTTTGCGGAATCGCTCAAACGATTTTTCCACCAAATTATAACGGTTAATAGCTTCTTGGGCCAATGCCATGGACGGGAAGGGCTCTATAAATTTAAAATCGCGCGGCAAACGGGAGGATTCTACCTGCATCTGCACAATTTGTTCCATGGTGGAAAAATTATGCACCGTCGGACGGCCATGTAACGGCCCGGCGGACGGCCATATTTTCCCTTGGACGCGGGGCAAACTTTCCTGCACCATTTCTTCAGCACGCAACGCTATCCGCGCCGCTCTTGCTGTACTTTGCGCATACAGGGGTACACAAGCAGCCACCGCCAACAGATACAAGATAATTCGTCTGTACATATACCTATACCACAAGCCTTGATAATAGCTCGTTTATTGTATATTAACAGTCTTTTAGAGAAAAAACAAGGGGGAAAAGGCCTATTTCCGTATGGGAAAAACGACCTATAAAATAATCCACAATAAAATGAAATAGCTGACCATCAGCACCAGCCCCGTCGGTACCGCCAGGGCTGCCCATTCGCGGCTTTTAAGGCCCAATTTTTCAGCAGCTACGATATTAGGTAAGTTTCCCTGCACCAGCATACTGCCAAACGCCGCCAAACCGATAATCATATAGATAAGGTCTGTATGAGAAATCGTAGGGACAATTTCTATGGCTGCCAACGTAGCATTATCAATAATAACGGAAATCGCATTGGCCAGAAACAACACTTTACCGCCCAAGTGCGTAATTGTACTTTGCGCTAACGGGCGCAAGCCGGTGCTGATTAATTTAAGAGCTGCAACGAACATATAGATATGTAAGGTGCGGCGCAAAATAGAATTGTAGGTTTCTTTATCTTCGCGGATATGCATTTGCATAGTAGAACCCGCGTGACGGGCTGCGTAACCGGCTGCTATAGATAACCCGACAATAGCCGGAACAATCCACCAGAAAAAATTACGCAGTAAAAAGAAAAAATCCGCATGGTGAGGAGCCCCGGCAAGCGCATTATTGATAATAAGCCCCATCGGTTCAGCTAACGGCGTCAGCACCGCACCTAAACCAATGGCATAACACGCAAATACCGTAATTTGCAAAGTAGATTTATGTTCCAAATTGACTACTTTTAACACTTCGGCCAATACCAGGGCCGACACGGTAACACTTACCAGCGAAGAGGTAGTGCCCAATAGGAAAATAAGAATTGCAAAACTGTAACATGGTTCCAACTTTTTGAAAAAAGTAAATAAAACGCGAAAAATATACCGGGAATAATTATTGAAAATCACGCTGATTACCAGCACGATAAATGCCACATTGACCGGGTAACGAATCGTTTCGTAGATAAAATCTACGCTCCAGCAGTTGCTTACCGTCACCGCCGCAACGCCAACGCCTAATAAAAACAATTCCAAATGGCTTTCCACCCAGCGCGAAACAAGCGGCCACACCAATAGGTTAACCACTACAATTCCAAGCAACACATTCTGCCACCATGGCACAATCACGCTAGATACCGGTTCCATAATTATATTTTACTAAAAAGAAGGTTTATCTGTCGCAAGGGGCAGGTTGAAATTTTGTTTAGAGAGCCGGGAAAAATTTTGTAAAATAAAAATGTCAGTTTGATTCAAAAAGGAGAACTCCAACATGAAAAAAATGTTTGCATTCGCTGTTATTTTAAGTGCTGCGGTATTGTGGCCCAATTTCGCCGCGGCCGCTGATGATTGCGGTTGTGCCGCCACGGACGTGACCTGCATTAACAACTGCACGTTGTCCAAAATCAGCACGTTACGCAAGAACATCCAATCTAAAAAAGACAAAGCTACCGCCAGCGTTAAAGCGGCCAAAAAAAATAAAGCCGATAACGATGCTGCTGCCAAAGCTCAAGCCGAAGAAAAAGTAGCCCAAGCCAAAGCAGAAGCTAAAGCGCAAGCCAAAGCCAAAAAAGCCGCTGCTAAACAAGCCGCTGCCGATGCTAAAGCCCAAGCCAAAGAACAAAAAGCTGCCGCCAAAGCAAAAGCCAAAGAAGCCAAAGCCGATGCTAAAGCCCAAAAAGAAGCTGCTAAAACAAAAAAAGCCGAAGCTAAAGCCACGGTAAAAGAAAAGAAAGCCGATGTAAAAAAGGCGACCAAAGACGCTAACAAAGCGTTAAAAGAAGAAAAAGCCGCTTGGAAACAATTGGCCAAATAAGTATTCTTTCAACAAAAAAACACGCTCTTTGCAGAGCGTGTTTTTTATTGTGTAAAAAATACTAAACGATAATTAACCGCAAGGCCATTACGATTAAAATAATTCCAGCAACTAATTCCACTTTTTTGCTGGCAATCGTTTTGGAGTTTTTATTTCCCAAGTGGAAACCCAGTAACGTCATACCAAACGAAACAATTAGCAAAAATACCAGTTGCGGAAAGCAAGATGTATCCATCGTTTCCACCGCATAGCCTACCAAGAAAGAATTTAACCCCATTAAGGCAGATACTTTGATAAGTTTGCGAGTGTTGTTTTCATCCACCGTGCTAAAACTGGGCGATTTTTCTATTGATTCCAGCATAAATTTAATACCAAGTAGCAACAAGAACGCAAACGCCACCCAGTTGTGCGCCAAATATACCCAATCCCGGAAAAAGACAATACTGATCAGATAGCCTAAACCGAAAAAGAGTGCATTAAAGCCCGCAAAAAATAAAGCCATTTTAATAGAAAATACGCTTTTGCTTTCGGCCGGCATTTTCATGGCAGACATATTGGCACATACCATGTTGTCCACACAAATACAAATAAAAATAATGATTACAGTGATAATTCCCATAAGCACAACCTCGCGTTAAGATATCAGAATTCTACCAAATGCCTCCCCTTTCAAGCAATAGTTTTACACCAATTAAAATTAATATGACTCCCCCAACGGCCTCCATCACCGAACCAAAACGACGCCCCAAGAAACGACCCATATAAAATCCGCTGATACTGGTAATCAACACGCAACCCGCCAGCAATAGTACCGGCAAAACCCATTGGTTTTGGGTAAGTCCGAGCCCCATCCCCACAAACAGTGCATCCAAACTAGTAGCAAACGCAAGCAATAAACGCATTTTAACACTGGTTAGTAACCCCGGTTGCTCGCAAGGAGTTTGCGTTTGCTTTCGGGAAGATAAAATCATATGCCCACCGATATATACTAATATCCCGCACGCTACCCAACCGGCAATGGCCCCAATCCAACGCACTAGTTCATGGCCTCCCCAAAATCCGGCAGAGAACATCACAAAATGTGCCAGCGCAAACAACCCGCTAATTTGCAAAATAACTCCGCGTGGCAACGAACCCTTGCCTTGGCAGCCGGCAGCTACCGCTACGGCCAAGTTATCCATTGATAGACCAAATGCTACTAAAATTGCACCTAGGATATTCACATTAAATATGATACTATTTTATAAACCTTGGAGATTTGATTATGCAATCACTGAAAGAACTCTATAAAATTGGTATGGGCCCCTCCAGCAGTCACACTATGGGTCCGCGCAAAGCAGCCGATCTGTTTAACAAAACTTATCCGGCCGCCGAATCCTTCAGAACCACTTTATACGGTTCTCTTGCCGCCACCGGCAAAGGCCACTTAACGGATTTTACCATCAAAGAAGCTTTTTATCCCAAAACGGTGGAGATTGCGTGGGAACCGACCACCTTCATGTCCAAGCATCCAAATGCCTTGCGCTTACAAGCATTGGACAAAGCCGGCCACATTATGGGTGAACAACTGTTTTACAGTGTGGGTGGTGGAGAAATCCGCACGGATGAAAATTTCAAACAAAAAATAGATGAAATATATCCGCACCGTTCCATGGAAGCCATTTTAAAATACACTTCCACCAAGCGCATGCTTTTGTGGGAATATGTAGAAGAATTTGAAGGCCCGGGAATTTGGGATTACTTAACTAACGTATGGCATACCATGCAAGACACCATGCAACGCGGGCTTGATAAACGCGGCGTATTGCCGGGATCTCTTAATTTGGAACGCAAAGCCCGGCGGTATTTGCACAAAGCGGAAAACTCCCCCCGTTACGTACGCCGGATGAATAATCTGTTTGCTTATGCATTAGCCTGCGCGGAAGAAAATGCTTCCGGCAGCATCGTTGTCACCGCACCGACTTGCGGTTCGTGTGGGGTTGTTCCCTCCGTTTGCCGCTTAATTAAAGAGATTTATGAATTTGAAGACAGCACCATTATCCACGCCTTAGCCACTGCCAGTTTGTTTGGCAATATGGCTAAAACCAATGCTTCTATTTCGGGAGCGGAAGTGGGTTGCCAAGGTGAAATCGGCGTGGCCTGCGCCATGGCCGCCGCGGCCGCTTGCCAATTGGAAGGAGGCGACAACCGCCGAATTGCTTACGCGGCCGAAATGGGACTAGAGCATCACCTCGGCTTAACGTGCGACCCGGTGGACGGACTGGTGCAAATTCCTTGCATTGAACGCAACGCCCTGGCAGCTTCGCGCGCGTTAGATTGTGCCACGTATGCTTTAATGTCCGACGGGGAGCACCGCATTTCTTATGATGATGTGCTCGCTACCATGATGCAAACCGGGCTGGATATGAATAAAGACTACCGCGAAACAGCACGTGGTGGTTTAGCACGGTTTTTCAAGAAAAAAATCTTGCGCCGTTTCCGCCGCAAGAAAGAAAATTAATATACGATAAAATGAAACAAAAAATCCCGGTTGTTTTAAACCGGGATTTTTTTAATATAAAGCGTCAACCGATACGTACGGTTTATCTTCCGGTGCTAACCGATCCAACTGCGCCCGGAGCATCTCATCCTTTACTTGCGGGCAGAAATGAAGTTTCACAAATTGATCCAGTTGGGAAGGCTTTCTCTTACCGGCAATATAGGCATCCATTAAATCCTCCGGAGCAGACACTTCAGCCAACACACTGGGCAACCCTTTTACGCGAACACGCAACCGCATGCGGCCCTTGCTAATAAGCGTTTGCCAACTGGCAGATTCTTTCGTGCTGTTATTTAACACTTCCCCTGCCTTAGGTGTAAACGGAGCCACCTCTTGCAAGCGCGTTTGGCGCGATACCCGCCAACAGGTCAAAGCCGCTTTTTCGGGTACGTGCAAATATAAAATTTTGTCCGTATGCCCCCGCAACGAAGGCCCCAGCGAGCTAGTATATAATTTCAAATTACCTCGCAGACCAAAAGTTTTGCGGTATTGTTGCAAAAAATTCTTTTGCTCCTTCACATAGCGTTGTGCTACTGAGCGGCGCGTTTCCCGTTCCACCTTACGGTGAATATCTCTCGGAGATGATTGAGCCCAACTGCCGCTACACAAAACTCCGAGTAAGCCAACTGTCAAACTTAGAGAAATAAACACATTTTTCATATTATCATTCTACTTGTTTTGCACGAGCAAAAACAGGGCCATTGGGCCCATTTTTATCGGTAATTTGGTCCTAGGAATCAGGCCGGACAGCCCGGGCGATTGGTTGCAAGTCCACACGGAAATGTGATAGAATATAATACCGATTTATGGTGGATGTAGCTCAGCTGGTTAGAGCGCCGGTCTGTGGAACCGGAGGTCGCGGGTTCAAATCTCGTCATCCACCCCAATCGTTTTTGCTACAACTCGCTAAGACGGTATGGGGTTTAAAAGAGGGCAATTTTGAACCGCAACTTTCCACAGATTGAGTTAAAAACGCTGAATCAGTTGGAGCCAAAAAACATCCATCACTATTTAAACAGCCTTGATTTAACAGGGCTGTTTTTTTATTGGGAAGTGGGGAGTTATCCCCACCTCCGTTTTTAAGTTTAGCCTCATAGATACCCTTAAAAGGCTCTTTATATTCCACAGCTATTTGGTTGTCAGCCGTTAGGATAAACTTTGCCCCTACCGCACGTAATAGGTCAGCCTTGCCGTAATTATCTGCCTGTTTATAGCACTTTTCAAGCCCTGATAGCATTTCTAATCCTTGAATTGCCCGCTGTGCTCCTTCAGGCGTACCTTCACAAGATGATAAGTCCGATTCTATCCGTGCTCGTTCCTGCACTAGTTTATTATTCTTGGCTTGATACGTTACATCATCAATTTTGCCATCTAACCGCATATCTAACAAACTATCTATCCTGTTTTGCACCCTCTTTAGGTCCTGCTCTAGGATAATTTTTGTATTGGCACTAATCCGATTGGCCTTTAAACCTTTCTTTTTTAACCCCTTAATGAGTACCTTTACTACCTCTTGCGGCAGTTCTATATCCCTCACAATACCCGATAGTTTATCCATCATTTCGGCTTCACTCAAATATTTATTTTTGTGCTTTTTATTGTAATGAGCGCAACGATAATACAAGTATTTCTGTTTGGCTAACGCTCCTAACACATAATGCCCACAATGCTCACACTTAATAAGGCGGTTAAATGGATAATTATGCTTCGTATCAAATCTGTGGCCTTTGGCTCTAACCACCTCTTGCACTTTATCCCATAATTCCTGTGTTACTAGGGTTTTATGCGTACCTTTATAAAGTTGCCCGCCCCATTGAAATACCCCATAATAAAAAGGGTTATGAAGCACTTTCTCTATGCTTTTTAGGGTTACTTTTTTACCATCAAACCGAGTACGTAGCCCTTTAGCATAGAAGATTCCTTCTAGTTCTTCATACGAGTATTTACCAGTAGAAGCGTATTCAAATAGTTCGGTTACAAGAGGCCCAGTTATGGGGTCAACTTCTATAAAAGATTCTCCATTTCTATTACGCATATTTTGATAACCTAAAGAAGCCTTAGCAGGATAAATACCTTGTTCGGCTTTTTCAGTCATCCCCATACGTGTTTTATAGGCAATATCATTAGACAGTTTCTTTGCCGCCGCTACTTCCACATCCATCATAAATTCTTTTGTGGAATCCAAATTTTCTGCATTTAACATTTGGTTACTACGTGAAAAGTGAATTGTTTTATTGTATTTTTTAATCAACATAATCACTCTTATTTTATCGTTATCATTGCGGGTCATCCTATCTACCACATCAAAAATACCGTGTTTGACAGAATCATTGCGTTTTAAGTATTCCACCATTTCCGTAAAATATTTGCGTTCTTCCTTACCCCACGCTGATTCTTGCACTTTCCACATCTTTACCACATCTAAATTATGCTTTTTAGCATACTCTAACGCTAGTTTTTCCTGTGCATCTAATGAGTAACCATCTTCTTGTTTGGCACTAGATACCCGCAAATACATTACTGCTTTTTCTTTAAAATTATTTGTCATATTTATTCCTCTTATTTAAAAGTTGTTCAATCTGATAAATTTGTAGTTTTTGCGGCTTTGCGTGTCCGTTTAACCACCTATTTACCGATACAAAAGAAACTCCTAATAATTTGGCTAGTTTCTGTTGCGTGATTCTATTTTTCAGTCTATATTCCTCTAAAAGGAGAAGGATGTTTTGCATAATAATTCCTTTATAAAAATTTATATCAGCTAAGCTTATCATTCTTCTCCTTTTAAGTAAAGCTCCCTATTCTTGCGGCACTTTGTTTAATCTCCTTACCAGTTCTTCCAATTCAAGGAAATTGTTTATAATTTCCTCTACTTCCGCCAAAGATAGATTCCTTTGCAAAAAGTTCTCTAATATGGGCTTGCTTTCCTGCAAGTATTCCTCATCAAATAAAGCCAAAGTCGCGTTCGGGGTTGTCATTATAATACCCCCTCAATCTCATCCGTGTCTTTGTTAATACGGATAGGTTTCATTTCTGTGAGATACTGACTAATTTTTTGTGCCACATACTCCTTTTTTGTTTTAAATTTGCTCTTTAAATCACTTCTCTTTGTACGCAAATTTCCATAACTTACCTCACGGGACTTTCTCTTTATTTTGTCGTTGCACGATATTAGCAACTGTTTAAGGATAGTTGCGCCTAATTGTTGTTCTAAATAATCAAAACCAATCTTAAAAAGCACATCAGCACAACTAACCTCATTTTGCACGGCAGCTTGAATAGATTTTATTAGTCCTGCCTTCCGATTGCGTACAGATGGAAGCGTGTATTCTATATCATCCCAGTAATATGTCAAAATTTCCTGTACTAATTCGGCATTCCATATATCATTAAAAGTTCTTCCGCTTCCAAAGAAGTTTAATTCCTTTTTTACAACGCTACCCTTTAAGAATTTGACTTCATAGCGTAAGACTTTATATCCATTAGCTAATAATTTGGTAAATATTCGCTGATTTTCTTTGTTATATTCCCACCCCGCCGAAATTTCCTTCGTGGTTTTGTCATAAAAGCAAATTTCACGGCCTTCATTGCGAACACATACTTTTAACCCATCATTTCCTATATTGGAGAAATAGCATACTTGCCCAATCAAATTAGTACGCTTTGCCAAACTAAGTCCCAATTTGAGCAAGCAATTATGCAAATTATGTTTAATGGGCAGTATGATATTTTTGCCTAATTCCAAATACCGTACAGCCGCATTAAGAATTGCCCACTTGGGAATATTTAAACCGCGTTCTTTGGCATAAGATTGAATTTTAGATACTAATTTATCCCTATGCTCTACTGTGGCTTCTTCCAACGTATTACCAAACAATGTACGGGGAACACTTATATCAATCAACAATTCCCCTTCCCATCGTCTATAACGAAATACAGGAACGGCTGTCGGGTTTTTTCTTCCATCCCATAAGTTGTTTAACGCTCCGTGTCTTAATTCCTGCACATCTTCTGCTTGTACTGCAATCTTAATTCGGTCAATCACTTGTACTTCTCCTTAACTTTGAATTACCTGCCGTAGCAGGAGAAGCATTTTCTGCTTCTAGAAGAAGTTTTGAGATTATACCTAGGTATATTACAGGAGATATTTTTCAGACGAGAAAAGAGGTATATTTGGGTATAACAAAAAGGAATTTAGGGCATAAAAAAACACTTGCCCTGTAAAAAGCAAGTGTTTAACTAATACTTATGTTTATTTATTTTTCTTTTAGGTAAATTGTGTGGTCGTGATTTTTAATTTCCACGCCTTCTAAATATTGCCGCAACCTAGAACAATAATGTTTTAAACTGCGCTCTGCCAACTTTTCAATTTGATAATCTGTTAAGTTTCGCCCCTTGTAGAAATCAAAAGTAACATTCTTCAAAATATCCGTGTGTGTTACTGGTTTTGCTTGTCTAATTATAAAACGCAATAAATTGTACAAGATGGTACCATATTTTAAATCTAGCGGATAATTATTGTGCCAAATTTGTTCACTTTCAGCGTCTTTAGAATTAGTACGCTTAATTTCAAATTGGTTATACGGGCTAGCAATGCCTGTATTTGATGTTTCATCCTGTTCTTTTGGCTTGGTGTCCTTTCTTCTCGCTACTCCTGTGGCACAAACAAAAGTTTCTATTTCATCTATAGGTTTTAGAAAGGTTAAATGTGTAGAAAAAACAGGGGTTTCTTTACTCTCCATATCTGTAAGAACATTGGTATTAAGCAATATCACATCATTTAAAGAAAGATATTCGTGCTGTATCATAAACAAAATATCTTCATACAAGCGTGTCCTTGTATTGGTACGTAGAATATTACCCTCGCCATCATCTATTTCAGGTTCTAATTTGATTCTTTTTTCATTGATATTGGAGTATGAGCGTAGCAAATCTAATGTATGGCGCATACTTTGTCTATATGTGGAAAACAATTCTCGTCTGGTATGCAATCTATCTGCTTTATAATCTACTAAGTAATCTTCTAACCATTGTGCAAATGCTTTTCTATCTTTGAAATAAACACCAACATTGCCTCTTTCTAGGGATGTTCCTTTGAAGTTTTTAGTGCGTGAAATCTTTTTCAACTCTTCTTTGGTAATAATAGGGTTAGTATTGAAGAAAGATTGTTCCCTTAATGTGGCTAACTGACGGCGCGCTTTAAAGCAATATACAGCAGGGGAAAAATTTACTTGCTGAAAGCGTAAATACTCTACAAATAATACATACAGTTCCCATTTTGTTAAGTAATGTTGCATATAAGCATTCCAAAAATAGACTTTAAGTACAACTTATATTTCCATTATAGCTGTTTTTGTACGAAATAGGGTCTAATATGCTATCATAAAAATATATATTTAACTAGAGGAGTATTTTTAATTTCATAAGCCTTAAACGTGGCTTATATACAATTTGGTTTTTGGAATCCTGTTGAAGGAACAGGATGGTACTTAGAAATCTAAGTCCAAGTTCGTCCAAAAATAACTGTTTAGGTAGAAGATATGAAAGGGTAGCTCCCTGAGATGTCTTCTACCGAATGTCGTGTGTTCTTAGCACATTGCGTGATTTAAGGATTATACGACTACGGTTGTTTTGTGAGACTAAGACCCGAACTTGGCTTAGAGGGCAAGGCAACCGTTTATTTTTCGGGGCTATATTTACCAGCAGGATTCCATTGATTTGGAGTCCTGCTTTTTTGTGGCTGGATTCTGATGGAAATATATCTTCACGGAGATATATTCCGGTAAGCCGTAAGTGACAAGTAACTGGGATTAGCTATTTGCCACGAACTTTGAAACAAAATTAATTTGGGGTCCTGCACTCTCGTGGAAGGACTCCTATGGGTGGAATACCTCCGCCAAGATATCTCCACCCAGATGATTTTTAAGGAAATATATGACCCGTAAAATAACTGTTTGTTTTGCCAGTGATGACAATTACGCTCCCTATATGGGGATGGCTATCTTTTCTATTTTGAAAAATGCCGCCCCCAAAGATGCGTGTTGTTTCTATGTATTGGATAACAAAATTTCCGCCAAAAATAAGCAGAAATTAGACGCCCTGCACCAAACATATGATTTTGATTTAACCTATCTGCCACTGGATGAGAAACTATTTGCCAAGTGTGATACAAAACACTCCAACTGGACACTTTCTATCTTTGGACGTTACCTAATACCCGAACTTATTCCCGATGATAAAGTGTTGTATTTAGATTGTGATGTAATGATACGCGGTAGTTTGTGGGAGTTGTGGCAAACCGATTTAAGCGGGTATTATCTGGCGGGGGTGCCCGATTATAACGTAATGCAACGCGGGCGGCTTAAAGAACGTTTTGGAGAAGATTTTAAAGTAGAAGAATATGTAAATTCGGGCGTATTACTTATCAACAACAAAAAATGGCGGGATGAAAACTTATTTGAAACGTTGCTTAATTACTCCCTAAAAAATGCGGCTTTGTTACAATGGCCCGACCAAGATGCGATAAACTTTATTTGCCGTAAGCATAAAAAGTTGCTTTTAAACAGATATAACGTAATGGGATATCTATACAAACCTGACTTGTTTTTAAATCATCCGCGGTTTAAGGAAATTCTTAAAGAGCGCGAGCAGCCCGTTATTCGTCATTTTCACCCGTGGAAAAAGAATTTCTTCATCCCCAACCGCGAGGAATATTTAGCGTTAATGCGTGTCAGCCCGTGGGCCGATTTAATGCCCAAGGACGACCCGTGTGTTTGGGCGTGGGCAAAAATGGTGTGGAGGTATTTGTGGCGGCATCCATTTTGCTTTTTATTACCTAAATTTTACAAACGTTGGAAATATCGGGGGGCGGCGTGTCTGTTTTTAGATTATTAAATATACCAATTGTATTTTTGCTGGATAATTCAAATCTTGCATTCGTGCGTGAGATGATTGAACAGCTGTTGGCTAATTCATTTAGTGGAAAAATTTATGTCTTTTCTCACTATATCAATCCCAAGGCGAAAGGAGATTTGTATGGGAAATTCCCATCTGTTATTTGGAAAGAAGCAGGCGAAACAATGATTTATGAACAAGTCTGCGCCGATGGAAAAGTTTTGCCTAGGCGTGTTACATTCTTTCTGTTGCCAGAATTCCTATCCGAATCTCAAATTGTAGTTTTATGGAAACTTATTAATGAACAAGGTTTCGTAAACATAACCAGTCAAATTCGTTGCTGGAAACAAACTTGTATTCCTCTTGTTGAAACAAAAGAATTTAGTTATTTGGACTTAGATTTATTACGTCAAACAGGCCTAATGAATCAATTTTTAGAAGAGAAGTAATGCTTATGGATAGTTTAAGTTATTTACAAGAGAAACTTTCACATTTACAACAAAAATATCCGCATCGCTCGCGTTATTGTGCGTTGCGGATGGTTCTTACGTCTATCCACGCGCTTTTTATGCGTTACAACAAAAATGTCCATCGTGTTAGTGTAAATCCGAAATTTCACAAAAATAAATATGCTGAGCCGATTATTGTGTTCTCTGTTAAGGGCGGATTAGGGGATCTTATTATTGCTTGTAACTATATTTTTAACTTCTATAAGTATGCGGATGATATAACTTTTAAACTTAAAGTATGTTATCACTCTCCCGAATTACTAGATGCTTTTTGCTCTGATTTGCCAGGAGTTATTGAATTGGGAACGAATATCAATAAAATGCAAGGCAACTTAAAGATAGAATTAAACCGTTTTCCTCGGTTTTTGAGCGGAGATATGGCCTATTTTGCAAGGCGAAGTAAGAAGTTGGAGAGGGTGTTTTCAGCGTGGCATAACTTCTATATACATAATCGTAAGTTCTTTGATTTTATGCCTCAAATTGACGGCATAAGTAATGAATATGCGCTAATTTTGGGTTCTAAACGTATCAATCAGGCCGATATTGGGGGAATTTTACAAATGGATGAAGAATATAAAGCCCCGCTTTTTTATCCTAGCCCAAATGAAGAAAAACGAATTTTAGAGCAATTTGGGTTGTGCAATTACGAATTTATTACAGCCTGTCGTGGGCAATCCACCATTTCTAATGCACTATCTAATACTAAATTATGGAGTCCTGAACGATACAACGAATTATTAGAAATGTTAAAGGATACCTATCCGTCATTAAAACTTGTACAGTTGGGCGTTAATCGTATTGGTTTTGACTGTAAATTTAATCCTATCGATGTGGACTTATTAGGAAAAACAAATCTAACTGAAATTAAAGTAATACTTAAACACGCAAAATTACATATTGATTCTGAAGGAGGACTTGTACATTTGCGCCACGCACTTCAAGGTGGGCCCAGTGTGGTATTATTCGGGCCAACTTCGCCCCAAACATACGGATATAAGGAAAATTTAAATTTACGTTCTAATTCTTGCCCTCAACCTTGTGAATGGATCACAGATGATTGGTTGGAGCGCTGCGCTAGACGAACAGACAAGAATATCTGTATGAAACAATTAACGCCATCAATTGTATTTGATGAAATTAATAAAAACCACTTAATTTGAAAGAAGAGGGATTATGCATATTTTTTCAACACATAGAAGTGAATACCAAAAAACCTTATATTTGTTTAATATTCCTATTTATACTAGAAAAAGGGAAAAAAATAGGGTTAAATTCTATCTTTTTCGCATTCCAATTTGGAAAAAAATTTATGATGATGGAAAGGTTAAACATTATTTTGGCGGAGTTCGAATCGGAAAATTTGATTCGAATAAAAGTCTTTACAATAAGGACAAATCAGTTCCTTTATATATTTGCTTAAGCAAAATCTCATTTAAGATGAACCAGAGACACTTAAATAAAAATGAAAAATTGAAAATACATTTTCTTTATATTGCTGATTCGTATTGGCCCTCTTGGGAAAGTATTTATAACGCGTGTGCAAAGGATGAAAATCTTGATGTGAAAGTGATTTTTTTAAGAACTAAGGGGACTCAACTTTATTCCTCTCAATATGTAGAAGCAGAAAAATTTTTGAAGATACGAAAAATTCCGTATATTGAATATCAAAATTATATACCAGAAGAAGAACGACCTCACGTTATACTATATCAGACTCCTTACAATGTTAATTATGACGTATTTAATAAATTACGACCCGATTTTATTACGGGACTTGGAATACGGATTGTTTATATCTCATATGGGATTGAATACGATAAGAGCATTAATAATGAACACATACAAAATCTTCATTATACTCATAAAGTGCATTCATTGGCTTGGAGATTATTTGTAATGCATTCAGATATCAAAGATGGGTTTTATAAATATTGTCCCGCAGGCGGATTTCATATTGTTGTATCTGGCCATCCAAAATTTGATTGTTATGTTAATAACAAATTTTCATTACCTAATACGCTGTTAGAGAAGGCAAACGGACGCAAAATTATTGCTTTTCAAATTCATTGTTACAATGATAGCGATTGTATTGGAGAGAAGAGAATACACTCGATTCCTTTTGCTGAACATCTAAAAATCCAGCAGATTTTATCATCCTATAAAAAGTATTTTTTTGTCTACACTATTCACCCTGCTTTTAAGACACGTAATATTAGTCGGGGTTTCTGTACGAGCAAAGATTATTTTAACTTTATTAAAAAAATAGAATCCTCTAACAATATGTGTGTGTATAAAGGAGATCACCAAACTTTATTGGCAGAAGCAGATGCCTTTATAACGGAAAACTCCTCTTTAATGATAGAGATGGGATTTTTTAATAAGTCTGTTTTATATATGTATGATAGGCCCATTGCCCTAAAACCATTTGCTGAAAAACTTGTGTCTACTTTTCATCACGGACATTCTCATAAAGATGTTGTAAATTTTATCGAGAATATCGTTTTTAAACACGACGATTTATTGCAAAAACGCGCTTTACAACGAGAATCGATCTTTCCAAAATCAACTTATGATGGAAACATCGGTTTACGGATTAAACAATACATTATTAAAACAGTTAAAGAGGAATCTTCCCATTTATGAACCTGAAAAATCAAGGGAAGAGCAATAACTCTTTTCTTCAAAATTGGTGTCGTATGTGGCCCTTCGTGAGGCCGTATTGGGGACGCGCTTTGTTAGGCGTGCTATGTACCATCCCCGTCGGAGCATTGGATGGTGCAGTAGCGATGTTTTTAAAGCCGTTTATGGATAAAGTAATGGTGGATAAGCAGCCTCACTTTTCGGCCCTTATCCCCTTTCTTATTGTTGGATTTACAGCGGTGCAAGGGGTTTTACTGTACGCTTCTAACTATCTTAATACGTGGGTGGCACGTAAAATTACCATAGATGTTAAACGTAAATTATATACTAAACTGCTGTCTATGGATACTAGCTATTTTGATAAGAATAACTCGGGACAGATTTTGGCGCGCTATTCTAATGATGCGGAAACGGCATCATCGGGGCTTATTGATAATTTTAAGCAGTTTTTGGTGAAGGCATTTTCGTCGGTTTCGCTCATATTTGTGCTTCTATACAACTCGTGGCAATTGGCTTTGATTGCGATAGTGGTATTATTGCTCTTTTTCTATCCTATGAAACTGGCTCGCCAAAAAATGAAAGATATAATCAAGCAATCTATGGGGAATCTGGCCTACACAATGACGATTTACAATGAAACTTTTGCAGGGAATAAAACCATTCGTTCGTTTACCTTGGAAGATGCTTTTAAAAAACGATTTGAAGAGGCCACGGATAGGGCGTTTCTTTTGGCGATTAACCTTGTTAAAGGCACAAATTGGCTGTCTCCCATTATGCATATCTTAATGTCCATTGGTATTGCGCTAGTGATTGCAGCGGGGAGTTATTTGATTGTTAGTGGTAAGATTACAAGTGGTAACTTTGTGGCATTTGTAGCGGCTTTAATGATGCTATATTCTCCCTTAAAATCTATTGGAGACAAGTACGTTTCAATGCATAAATCTTTCTTGGCAGTAGATCGTATCTTCAAAATTTTAGGAACAAAACCAACTATACGAGATGCCTCAAATGCCCTCAATCTCCAAAACATCAAGGAAGGAATTATGTTTGAGGATGTTTGTTTTAGTTATCTCAAAGGGCGGGAAGTTTTACATAATATCAATCTCGTAATTCCTGTTGGTGGCACGGTGGCTTTAGTTGGAAACAGCGGCGGGGGAAAAACTACTATTTCCGCCCTTATCCCTCGGTTATATGACGTCCAAAAAGGGAGTATTAAGATAGATGGCGTGGATATTAAACACATTAGCCAAAAATCCTTGCGCCAACAAATAGCAATGGTATTTCAGGATAATTTCTTATTTTCGGGTACAGTTAAAGAAAATATTTTGTTGGGTAATGCGCACGCTACTGATGAAGAAATTTGGCAGGCGTTACAAAATGCGTGTTTAGCTGATTTTGTGAAAGAATTACCTGCCCAGTTAGAGACGCAGATTGGGGAACGGGGTATTTTGCTATCAGGTGGACAGAAACAACGATTGGCTATTGCGCGGGCGTTTGTCAAAGATGCTCCTATCGTTATTCTGGATGAAGCCACAAGTGCCCTGGATAATAAATCAGAGAAAATAGTACAGGAAGCACTAGATAACTTAATGAAAAATAGAACAGTAATAGTAATTGCCCATCGTCTAAGTACTATTCAGAACGCTGATAAAATTGTCGTAATTAATGATGGGAGTATTGTTGAAGAAGGCACTCACGAAGAACTTTTAAAACTAAAAGGAGCATATTCGTCTCTATATGATATGCAATTTAAGGGCAAAAAATAACAGGGAAAGAAATTTAATGAACATACAAGTCCAACCGACACAATCTTTTGATGAACAAAAACATACGGGTACATTTGACACGTTGTTTGAATTAGTGCTAAACTGTATTCACCATAGAGAGTGTACGAGGGACAAGCCCGATGACTACACAGCAACCTACCAAAGCGGAAAAGGTGCTAATGCTTGAAAGATGGGAACTACAACACTTTTAACCCATCTTTACGATGGGTTTTTCTTTTTACCTCTCTGTGGAGTCAATCAGAGAGGTATTTTTATGAATGTACACATACAACTAGCCCAATTTTTAGACGGGTTAGAACAGCAACGAAAAGTAATGCTTAACCATCTACCCATAGAAGGATATAAGGCCACACAAGAATTATTTAAGGCGTGTTCTCGGTGGATAGAACTAGAAAAAGGACCGTTCCATACCAACGGTTACAAAGAGCATTTTTTCAATATCGTGGCAAACCTGAAACACGAAAACAGTTCACACTTGGCCTTAGCAGTATTTCTTAAGAATAATCCGTGTAGTGATATGCAATTGTTTTTACTCTTACGCCTACTAACTAGAACGGCTATAGATTCTTGCGTGTGGGATAACCGTATGGGAACGTATGAAGATAGGGCTAAAGCAATTTTCCCATCTGAATCGTGGAAAGAGTTATTTAAAGAGCCGCAAGAAATGTATCAAATCGGTAATGTGTGCCTGTACAATAAGCGGGGTATTTGCCTAAATCGCTGTTTTGTGTATGTAAAGCAATTTTTAGGTGTACTGCCTCCATCTAACGAGGTGTGCCAATGATAACTTCTCAGGAATTACAACTTAATTTAGCCCAATTTACAGGCACTTTGAACTGGTATAAGAACCCGTTATTGTCTTACCGTTATACAGATGGTGTTAAATACTTTGCTCAATACGCTGAATGTTATTGGCTATTACAAGAAATTAACGCCTTATGGAAACGCCGTGGTAATGAATCCTTTTTTGATATTACCGTCAAAAGTAAAGAGCATACGGCGGATATAGTAGTAGAAGATGGTAACGGGAAGCCACTTTTAACCCGCAAAATACCTTTTACAGACCTGCCTGAAGGGGATTGGAAGTTTTACCTAACAGACAACACTTTAATGTTACCTGGTGAATATTAAGTTATCGGTGGTAGAACGACTATTAGGAATGCCATTTAAACGCTTAAAATCGGTTTATATAAGGCCCTTTTTGAATGTGGGTAGGTGGGTAAGGGACAAACAAAACTTGGCCCATTTTTATAAGGAGAAACAAAATGAATCAATTTGAAAATTTGACGTATGATTTGATTGTAGGAAGATTGATGTACAGGGTATTAGAATCTGCTAAACTTATACCTCAAGACGATTATAAGAGATATTACAATCCAACTGAAATAAAATTCCCTGTAGAATTTACTGTAAAATTGGCTCGTGCACAATTAGAAAGCGTCAAGGAGTACCTATCTAAAAACGGAACAAAAGATATGTATTCTTGGCTAAATGAGAGAGCAGAAGAATCTAAACAATATCAGGCATTAAAGCAGTATTATTTAAATATCCTTCTAAAGCAACTCAAAGAGATTCAATACAAGAAATGGAAAGCAATGGATAGGTATTTGAGTTTTATGAGCCTTAGAAATGGGTTATAATTATTAAACCCATAATCTGCTATACTTAAAACTACACAAAATAACAAAAAGTCCATAAAATTTCTGTACAATTTTCAAAAAGCAGCTTTTTAGAATTTTTCCCAAAAAAATTTTGACCTAGCTCTTTTTGGTAAATTCAGATTTTTATTTTTGCAAAGTGATAATGTCTAGCCGCTAATATTCGCCTATTTCCCTTATTTTTAAGGCGCGAAAGATAGTGGCTTCTAGCCGCCGTCATTGGCTATAAATTGACTAATTATATAATGCCCTGCAATTCTTTCATTAAAAAGACCGCAAAATCACTTTTGAAACGACAATTCTGACTTTGCTGATGACGAAATAAATTTCTTAGCCCCTCTTTGCTGACTACGAAATCGGGTAATAACGAACTTTTAGCATACTCTGGGAAGAGATGCTGACGCAATAAAGATTCCGCCATATCTGACTTGAGCGGAGATACAAAATGCCCTTGTTCTTGACAAATATCTTGCCACCGATTTAGTACCTCATCATCATAGTGCATTACAAAAAAATCTTCAAAACTATGATAATTGAAAAGAAAATTGGGTATCTTGGAAACATTCCTATCCGCGTAATCATCCTCATTATGATTATCATTTCGGCAGTATCTATCATAATCAACCCATATTTCTATATGGCTCTTCAAATTTTGTTTTTTTACTTCACGATATTTTTTTACAACTGCGTGATAATCCCCAGTTCCTACTTTCTTATCAATAAACATCTTATGGGCTTCTTGTTCTCGTAAAAATTTATTTAATTCCCTAATATAGGCAACTTCTGAAGTCCCTTCACATACAACAATACAAAATGGATTCTTTTGTTCTTTCAACATAATTTTTATATATATGGGAACGGAAGCCCACCAAATACGCCGTTCCAATATAATCTTCTAAAATCATTGACATTTCTCACTTTTTCATAATCAGAAATTCTTTTAAGAGTGGTCCCTGTTTTTAGAGTTTTGTTTATAATTCCTACCTCCGACACGCGAAAAGTATCAGGTGCTAATATATCTGTAGCGTGAGAGGTAAATATCAGTTGAGCATTTTTTGTGTTGTACCTTTTATCTTTGAACATCTGAATAAGTTGTATAACAATCATTGGATGTAATGCTCGGTCCAATTCATCTATAATTAAAACATTTCCTCGTTGCAAAGCAAGAAAAACAAGACTTAAAACAGACAATAAAATATTAGTTCCATTAGACTCTTCATCAGCAAAATTGAATAGAACTTCCTCCCCATTAATATTCTTATGATAGGAATTAATATGGTCTACTTCCAACATATTGGTTTGCTTATTTTGAAACACAGAAGATGGCCCTTTTATAGTAATTCCCTTGGTTTCTTGTAAGGGGAACATTTCGCGATTTAATGACATTCGTTGTATATCAATATCAAATTTTCTTAATATTGCTGAAATTTTCTCAAATGATTTGTGTATATTTTGTTCTGTTATCTCATTAGAACCATTGATAGCAAGTTGGTCCAACGGAATTCTGTAAGGAATCGCGTTAGTCAAAGTAACCATCAAAGAATCTTCTATAAAATTATATACTTGATTAATATCTTGGTTTAGCCCTTGATAAGCAAAATGTATTTTTGTTAAAAATGGCAAAGTTTGCCCCAATTTATTTTCGCCTACATATTGAGAGCATTCCACTTTAATAATATTATTTAATTTTTCCTCTGAATAATTTTCCTTTACTATATTAAAAAATTTATTTCCCTTATCTTGGTGTATAGAATATAATTCTTTATTATTCTTAATTAATGTCTCCTCTCTAATAGTAGCCGCATCATATGCAATAAAATATTTAAAATTGTCCTTCCCTACAAGAAATTCAATACAAAAAGAAGAGTAATTATACTTCGGGTTAAGTTTGTTGGGAAAATACCGATGGACGATGCCAGTTTGCAATATTGTTTTGAAAACTAAAAAGGCCTTAATAATATTTGTTTTACCGGAAGCATTAGCTCCATAAAAAGATAAACAAGGAACAAATTTTTTTTGATTTGATGTTTCTAGAAAAGGGAAAAAATCCAATTCTTGATAATGATTTGGGGCCTTTCCTTCTGCATACGAAAAGTTTATCGTCATATCTAAAATTGACTTAAAATTTCTAATTTTAAAACAAGATAGCATTTTGTTTCTCCCTTTTATAAAGATGAACATTTTTTCTGATTATATTATACAAAATTATTCTATATTTGTCAAGTATTATATAATATAATCATTTTTTATGATTATATTATATAATATCCCCAATTATATTTCAATCTTGTATAAGATAATTATATCTTACAGGTTATTAGCATAACCTGTTACCCCAAGCCTATTTCATAGCCTTGTGGTTGTCCTACACACCCATCCCCTACATACTGGTTATTATTTCTTGCTATTAAGTTTATGTTTATTATTATATTAGAATAATATATTTACTTATTTACACATAATATAGGGGTAGAGCGGATGGGTTGTAGCAAAACAGCCCAAAAGTTGTAGCGGAAGCCAAAAATCAGTTCCCGCGAATCATATCCACAAAATTATAAGAAGGCCCTGTTGTACCGTTCTTCATTACTCTTTCTCGTCGTACAAGTAACACTTCCCAATAAATAATATTGACAGAGAAGTAGTTATAAATGTAATCTATTAAGGTACCCCATATTGAAAATACCCGGGTCAAAAACCCGGGTATTTTATGTTATAGAAACTACTGGTGGTTGTCCTCGTCTAATTTCTTCTCAAATTCTTCTAGCGGCAAGGGACGGGAATATAAAAAGCCTTGGGCCGTGTCGCATTGGATACCGCGCAAGAACTCGGCTTGTTCTTTCGTTTCCACGCCTTCAGCTACGATTTTACTGCCCAGCTCTTTAATCATTTTGACTAATCCGGAAATGACTTGGCGCATCCGTGGGTTGGTTTCGCCCCGGGCTAAAAATTCCTTGTCTAATTTCACACAGTCAAAATCCAAGTTTTTAAGCACGTTAAGGGAGGAATACCCCGCGCCAAAATCGTCCATCGCCACGGAAAAACCTTTCGCGTGCAGACCACCTAACACTTGTTGCATGCGCTCTGTATTTCCGAAAACAACACTTTCTGTTAATTCCACTTCCAACCATTTCGGCTCTATACCAACCTCTTGTGCTGTAGCCGATAAAGCCTCAATAAATTGGGGGTCATCCAAATGTAAACGCGAAAAATTGACCCCAACGGGAACTATCGGCAGCCCTTTATCTTGCCGATTTTTTAGGAAAGAAATCACTTCCTGCCAGATGTAGTGATCCAACTTTAAAACAAAACCATTTTTTTCAAAAACAGGAATAAACCAATCCGGGCGAATCATCCCCTGCGTAGGATGTATCCAACGCACCAGGGCCTCCGCCCCCACGATACGGCCTGTTTCAAAACTATATTTGGGTTGTAAATAAACTTTAAATTGCCGTTCTTCCAGAGCGGTCTCCATATTGCTTTCAATGCGTTTTTCCGTCACTATTTTTTGCAGATACTCCCGGTCATAAAATGCATAGCGAGTGCCGGCCCGTTGTCTGGCGGTATCCAGTGCTAACTTGGCACGATCCACCATGATGTAAAACGGGGTTTCTTCTTCCACTACGTAAATCCCGCACGTAAACGAAAGAGGTAACACTTCTTGTTCAACTTGGCAATTTTTCCCCGCACGGCTGAATAATTTTTCAAGCCGGTCCGCCAGGTGCTCACGGCTGGGGCACCCTAGCAACAACCAAAACCGATCGGCCGTACTGCGGCAATAAATTTCACCCGGAAGCAATTCCTCTTTTAAAAGACGGGCCGTTTGGAGTAAGGCCTGATCGCCCTGTTCAAATCCGTATATGTCATTTAATGCTTTGAAACGGTTTAAATTTAAAAGCACCATGGCAAAAGATTGGTCTTTTTCTTTAAATGCGGCGGCGGCAGCCGGAAATTTTAATTGAAACGCGTTGGCATTGTCTTGCCCGGTTAACGGATCAATGAACCCCAGCTTATACAAGGCTTTTGAATTTTGCTGTTGCATATGCAAAATAAACGCAAGCAATAACCCCAGCACTCCCACGATGGATACACATAACACCAACGACATAAATACCAATGATTTTATTTTCTTTGCCACCGATTCTACCGGCAAAATCGCCACGGTGTACCAGTCGTTATATCCAATCGGGTAATAAGATAAAAACCGTTGTTCTCCGTCAAAAATATAACCAAAAATACCGTCGTTTCCTTGTTGTATATTTTGGTAAAGTTCTTCCTTGGAAAATTTCTTATTCGGGCGGGCTTGTTGAAGCACTTCAAACATATTGTCTTCTGCCGAGCGCGGGTAAGACAACAGCACTTTCCCTTGCTTGTCTATAAGCAGCGACAAACTTATATCCGTCAGTACAATACTTCCCAAATCATCCCGGTAAGAAGAAATCGGCTGCAACGCAAACACCACTCCCCACGGTTGCTGTTTATTGCGTACGGCTGCGGCTAATAATAAACTTTTTTGCTCGGATTGCAAAGGCGAAACGGTTTGATAAGAAATAAGAAAATTATTTTTTTTGACAGCATCAATCGTTTCTTTCGGCAAAAAACCGGTTTTTACCGTATTATCGGAGAAAACGGTTTTACCGTCGGCAAATTGAAACCCGGTTAAAGCAAATGAGCTGTTTTCTTTTTGGTCTTTTAAATAAGCAATTAAATTGTGCGGCTGTTTGAGCACCGGGTCATCTTCCAAAGAAACAGCCAACGTAGTTAAAATTTGCTGTTGGGAACCCAGCACAGTTTTCATATTATCGGCCAATTCTCTGCCGGCCGCTTCTAAAATTACCCGGACATCTTGTTCCAACCGATGGCTCACCTGCCACCAATACGCCACCGACCCTCCGGCAACCAACAGGGCGGCGATTAAAATAAATATAAATGTTTTTTTAAATTCTTTCTTTTTATATTCAAACATAAGCACTCTCTTGGCGATACATATATTATAAGTTTAGTATAACTTTCCTATACTTAAACCGCAAGCACAACTTCAACAGGCAACTACCTAGGCCCTTTGGCCCTCTACATGTGAGCCTTTTGGCCCTTGTTGCAAACCGCTCTTAACTACTACACTGTAAATATGAAGATTTTGGCTACGTGTTTGCTTTGTTGTGTAGCGTTAGTATCCCATGCCCAGGTATTTCAAAAAGCAGGGGAAATTTCCGCTGCCACGTTGCGCACCGGCACGGTTGCTTCTATACAAGCTTCCCGGATTGCCCAAGTGGCCAATACAGCCCGCTTGCAAGCTATGCGCCCGCTTATTTTCACTTCAATAACTCCTCAGGCACAGCCGCAATTTCGCCAAACCCGTTTATCGCCGGTCAAATTGCAACAACTAACGCAACAATACCGCCAAACTTTACAAGAAGCCGAAACCTTGCGCAAAGCAGCTTTTCCGTTTTTATATTATCAATCTCATCCCGCAATGTCGCGGCCGCTTTCACGTCAAGAAAAAAAGGATTGGCTGAATAAAATTCTTCCGCTTCACCACCGTTTAACAACGCTCTACCAGGCTACGGAAAAAGATCCGGCTCTTTCAGCGGCACTTGATTATACGACCTACTTCGCTTGTTTGATAGACCCATCTCTGACCCATACACTCCCGGCTAAAGATTCTGTGCCGGCCATGAGTTCCATCCCGGTAACTGATAATTTCTTCCTTTATCCGCAAGAAGATTCTCCGCTGCCGGAACCTGTTACAGATTTAGAAAACAAATTGATAGTTATTGTAAATGATAGCGACTCATTATTAGATTTTTTTGAAAAGTATTACCAATACGGTGTTTTATTCCCCGCAGCCAAGTTATACACTGAAGCCAGCGTGGCCGAGTTTTTATTATGGTTTCAATCTTCCGACCTTAAGCCGGACATTGTATTTACCGATATACAATTAGGCGATTCTACCGGATACCACCTGGCCGGGGAATTGCGCCGTATGGGGTTTGAGGGAGGTATTATTGCGCTTACTTCTTATACCGAAACCGAAAAAATGGCCCGCACCTTAACCCATGGGGGGTTTGACGGCATGGTTTCCATCGCCCCGCAATATTTAGGAAAAATCCCCGTCGTTCAGCGGATTACCCAAGCCGCTCAAGTATATTACCAACAAAAAGCCGCTTCTTCCCCGGCAAAATAGTTATTTTCTATAATATATAGAGGGAACTATGAAGCAAAATTTTACCGTTTCCGGCATGAGCTGTGCCGCTTGCCAAGTCCGCGTGGAAAAAGCCGTCCGCGCGCTAAAAGGCGTGCAACAAGCAGACGTAAATTTATTGCAAAACAAATTAACCGTTACCTACGACCCTTCGCTTCTTACCACTGCTGATATTTTGCAAGCCGTACAAAAGGCTGGCTATCAAGCAGATTTGCAAAACGATTTTCCAACCCAACCGCTCGGAGAAGTTCATTCCCTTAAACAACGTTTTATCTATTCCCTATTTTTTTTATTGCCGCTTATGTACTTGTCCATGGGGGTTATGCTCGGAGGGCCAATCCCCGCTGTTTTAAATACTCCCTTTAAATTAGCCCTGCTACAATTACTTTTTACGTTGCCGATTTTATGGTTAAATCGGCCCTTTTTCTCCCGGGGGTTTTATCATTTATTTCGTCTTTCCCCCAACATGGATAGTTTAGTGGCTCTGGGCAGTACAGCGGCTGTTGTATCCGGACTAATTACTATTTTTTGCTGGTGTTTTTCTTCCAAAACCGCCACAACAGACGAACATCTTTATTTTGAATCGGCCGCCATGATTTTGACACTTGTTACGCTGGGCAAATGGTTGGAAGCCCGCGCTAAAGCCAAAACGTCTGATGCGATTGCCGCTCTAGTACGTTTGCTCCCCGCGCAAGCGACCCGTTGGGAAAACAATACCGAAAAAATCGTACCCATTAACGAGTTACGTTCCGGAGACGAACTTGTCATCCGCGCCGGAGAGCGCATTGCCGCCGACGGCGTTATTTGCTACGGCTCCGGTGCTGTTGATGAATCGGCCTTAACGGGAGAGAGTTTGCCGCAAGATAAATTGGTAAATCAACCTGTTACCGCCGGAACGTTACTGGTAAGCGGGTTTGTCCGTATTAAAATTATTCATACCGGGAAAGATACCACCCTTTCTCAAATTATTGCTTTAGTGGAAGAAGCGGCCGGCAGCAAGGCTCCCTTAGCCGCCTTAGCAGACCGGGTGAGTGCCGTTTTCGTTCCGACCGTACTATTTATCGCTGTTATTACATTTGTGGCGTGGTATTTAATTGGGGCCGAAGTTGGGTTTTCTCTTTCCTGCGCGATTGCGGTGCTGGTTATTGCCTGCCCGTGTGCGCTGGGGCTAGCCACGCCTACCGCCATTATGGTAGGAACAGGACAAGCTGCTAAACGGGGTATTTTGATTAAATCAGCCGCGGCCTTAGAGCGCGCCCGTGCTCTTACTACCGTGGTACTAGATAAAACAGGCACCGTTACCACCGGACGCATGCGGGTTATGCACGTTCTCCCTTCCGCTACTGTTACTCCGGAAGAATTGATTTCAACTGCCGCTTCGTTGGAAAGTGCTTCCCAACATCCTTTTGCACAGGCCCTACGTGCGTATGCCAAAGAAAAAAACTCCCCTTTGTTCCAAACCGCTGATTTTCAATTAATCCCCGGGCGCGGGTTGCAAGCTTCTTTAGGCCAACACCGGTTATACGGTGGCAATTTAACCTGGATGCAGGAATTAAAAATATCCGTTAAAAAAGGAAAAGAAATTTTGCAACAAGCCGCCGGGCAAGGATGCACGCCGATTTTCTTTGCCAGCGGGAAAAAATGGTTAGGAAGCATCTGGTTTGCTGATACAATTAAACCTTCTTCCGCAAGAGCCGTTTCCTTATTAAAAAAATTACAGCTAACTGTCGTTTTATTAACGGGAGATAACGAATACGCCGCCCGTTATGTGGCTGACCAAACCCAAATAGATACTGTTTTTTCCGGTGTGCTACCGCAAGAAAAAGAAGAAATCATCCGCCAATTACAAACAAAAGGCCAGCGTGTTGGCATGGTGGGAGACGGGGTTAATGACGCGCCGGCGTTGGCACGGGCCGATGTGGGTATTGCTTTAGGAACCGGAACGGATGTGGCGGTAGAATCGGCGGATCTGGTTCTAATGCGCGAAGATTTATGCACGCTAGTAGGGGCTCTTGAATTAAGTCGTGCCGTCGTAAAAAATATCAAACAAAATTTATTTTGGGCATTTTTCTATAATATAGTAGGTATCCCCTTAGCGGCGGGTGCATTTTATGCAACGCTGGGTTGGAAACTAAACCCGATGTTTGCCGCCGCGGCTATGAGTTTGAGTTCTGTGTGTGTGGTGAGTAATGCGCTGCGACTACGGTTTTTTGTTCCTTCGTATGAACAAGAAACGGCTCAAGCAAAAAAGGAGTTTTCTATGAAAAAAACATTGGTAATTGAAGGGATGACATGTGGCCATTGTGCCGCGCATGTAGAACGGGCTCTTGCTTCCATTCCCGGCGTACAGGCAAAAGTAGATTTAACACGTAAAACCGCCACCGTAGAATCCGCCACCGAAATTTCGGATGACGTATTGAAAAAAGCCGTGCAAGATGCCGGCTACGAAGTGGTAGCTATTCAAGCATAACAGAGGATAAATTATGAAATCATACGGATTTGTAAAAGTTGCCGCCGCCGTTCCCACCGTACACGTGGCCAACCCGAAAGCCAACGTTATTCAACTTGAAAATCTCATTAACCAAGCTGCAGCGCAAGGGGTGCGGGCTGTTGTATTTCCCGAACTATGTATTACGGGTTACACGTGCGGTGATTTATTTGAAAAACCGCTTTTGCTGGACTGTGCCGAAGAAGCCCTGGCGGATTTACTGCGCCGCACCGCCAAAAAAGACGTCGTGTTTTTGGTGGGGCTACCGGTACGTGCGGCTAGTGCATTACTCAATGCAGCAGCAGTTTGCTACAAAGGTGAAATCTTGGGGATTGTGCCTAAAACCTATTTACCCAATTACGCCGAATTTTACGAACAGCGTTGGTTTACATCTGCTGGTCAATGGGCCGGAACGGAAGTTACCCTCTGCGGGCAAACCGTTCCTGCCGGAACAGATTTATTATTCAAAACTGCCGGCTACACCTTTGGTGTGGAAATTTGCGAAGATGTGTGGGCTGTTGTTCCCCTTTCCTCGCAAGCAGCCCTACAAGGCGCAGAGATTATTTTTAATCTATCCGCCAGCAATGCGTTAACCGGCAAACATGCCTATGTGCGCCAATTAGTTGCGCAACAATCGGCCCGGTTACTTAGCGGATATGTATACGCTTCTTGCGGGTTTGGGGAATCTACCACCGACGTTGTTTTCGGTGGCAATGCCCTTATCTGCGAAAATGGCACGTTACTGGCCGCTTCCAAACGCTTTAGCTTAGAGCCGCAACTAATTACCAGCGAATTAGATGTGGAACGGTTACAAAACGAACGCCAAAAAAATACTTCGTTCCGGGCAGATAGTTCCCATGAAACAGCCGCCCCGTACGAAACGATTTTAATTAATCAACCGGAAATTACCGTTAAAAATTTAACAAGAACTATTTCTCCAACGCCTTTTGTGCCAAACGGGGCGGCGTTGCACGACAACTGCGAAGAAATTTTTAATATTCAAACGACCGCGTTAGCCACGCGTTTAACAAAAGCGGGTATTTCCACCGTTACAGTGGGCATTTCCGGCGGTTTGGATTCCACCTTAGCCCTCTTAGTATGTGCCAAAACGTTTGATAAGTTAAACCTGCCGCGCAAAAACATTGTCGGCGTTACCATGCCGGGATTTGGCACCACGGACCGCACTTATAAAAACGCGTTGGCTCTTATGAAAAATTTAGGCGTAACTCAGCGGGAAATTTCTATTCAAAAGGCTTGCCGGCAGCATTTTGCCGATATCGGGCACAATGAAAAGAAAAAAGATGTTACGTACGAAAATGCACAAGCGCGGGAACGAACACAAATTTTAATGGACGTAGCCAACCAAACGGGTGGCATTGTTGTTGGCACTGGGGATTTGTCGGAACTGGCACTTGGCTGGGCTACCTACAACGGGGATCATATGTCCATGTATGGAGTAAACGCAGGTATTCCCAAAACGTTGGTGCGCTCGCTCGTTTCTTGGGTGGCAGCGTATGAATCCGATAAGAAAACAAATGCTGTATTACAAGATATTATAGACACTCCTATCAGCCCGGAACTATTACCCGCCGATAAAAAAGGTAATATCGCGCAAAAAACGGAAGATTTGGTGGGGCCGTACGAACTACACGATTTCTTCTTGTTCTATTTCTTGCGTCATGGTTTTGGACCGGCTAAAATTTATTTTCTGGCTCGTCAGGCCTTTGGTAATAAATTTACAGCCGTGGAAATAAAGAAGTGGCTCAAGGTATTCTTCCGCCGTTTCTTTGCCCAACAATTTAAACGGTCCTGCCTACCCGACGGCCCGAAAGTGGGCAGTGTGGGGCTTTCCCCGCGCGGCGATTGGCGCATGCCCAGTGATGCCGAGTCAAGTATTTGGTTAAATGAAGTGGAAAAATTATAGGAAAAGATAATAAAAAGAGCCCCTTACTAGGGGCTCTTTTTTATAAGTACAAATCAAAATTATCTAACTGCTTACCGCGTTCATTATAGACTTTAACGGAAAGTTTTCGGTCCACAATTTTAATAGCCGCATAATGACGCGCCGACACAAAGCGTGCCGTTTCCTCAAGCGGATGAGTGCGTTTAGTAGGAGCCGGAGCAGCCGTACCAATCGTAACATACGTTACCCCATGCGGCTTATTTTCACCACGCAGGATTGGGAACGTCCGTTCGTAATTATAATCTCCGCCTTGCAATACCAAATTAACACGGTAATCTTCAAAAATTTTAACCAGTGCCGCAGCTACGGTTTCATTGGAACCGTTTGCGCCCGAAGAATAGGCCGGCGCATGCATCACTACAATTTTCCACTTTTCGGGAGCTCCTGCCAACGTAGTTTTAAGCCAAGCAATTTGCGCCGAATCTTCTTCTAATTCCGGGGCCCACACAGCTCCGTTTGCTATATTCGTATCTAAAAATACGAAACGCGCGTTGGCCGTATCAAACGAATAGTACTTGGGGGTGGCTTTACTCCAACTCATATTGTGAAAGCGGGAATAGTTCGTTTGTAAAAAGGGTTTACTATCGCGGCTTTCGCGGGCCGGACCATATTCATTAGGCCCCAGTGCCACAAATAGCGGATTATGCCGCAGGACTTCTTTAAAAGGAAAGAAAAATTCCCGGTCGGCTTCGTCGTTTAACCCTTGATACGTAAGATTGCCGGTATGAATAATAAAATCGCTTTTCTCTTTGGCCATCAACGCCGCCAAATGACTGCGTCCGGCGGCAGCGTCATCGGGCAACACTTCGCCTTCTTCGTTGGTCGGAATAGGCTCGCCGGTCGCTCCCATCACCAGAAAATTCACAATTTTCCGTTCCGGCGAAAACAACGTGCGAAATGTACCCGTAATAGGTTGTTGCACCCCGTCCCGGGCCTGGTTGTATAAGTAGAGGTTATAGCAAAAATCTTGGTTGGGCACTAACCCGTAAAGAACCGCTTTATGTTGGGTGCCTTCCGGGGTGAGCGTCGTGATTTGGTTACAGCGCGGAGCCGGACCATATTCCAACCACGACGGCGTAGCCGCATCCGTCTGCCAACGCAATACCATGGTGGTTTGGGTGGGGTCTTCAATATACGGCCCGCGAACCACTTGGGCCGCATCTGCCACTGAACTTATAACAACTAATAAAAATAATAAAAACATTTGTTTCATCTTTTTTATTCTATCAAATATCCTATGGCAAAAACAGTAAAAACCAATAAAGCAAAAAAGTGTAAAATTTGGTTTAATAAAAGAATATGAAGAAAATACTCTCTTTACTACTGTTAGTTACCTGTTGTTCCTTTTCCTACGCGCATACATTAGATACAAATGTTGCGTACACCGGTTCTTCCGATTTTAACCGCTTGGAAATGCAAGCCACCGCGGCTCTTGCCTTACATACGTTTGTAGGGCTGCAAGCCAAATGGGTGGATGAAAAAGCGTTTAAGAAAGATATCTATTCCGTTGCGCTACCGATTGATTTTGATTTCAATCTAATTCAATTTAATTTACGTCCTTTTTATTATTTTAAAAATAAAAGTGACAACCCTCTCTTCCAAGATTCCCTGGCATACGGTATGAACTCCTCTATGAGTATCTTTTTGCAAAGCGATGAAGTGAACGATTTATACACCAAAGCCGTTTTGGGTGTATCTTTTGCCCGACAAAAAGGGACCCTGTTTACCAAAGAGGATTTAGCGGAAAACCGTTACTACTCGCAACTGGCTTATTCTGTCGGCTTTCAGCAAAATTATTATCGCGCGTTTGGGTTTGAGGTGTCCGCCTCGGCTTTTGGCTACCCGGATGGAGTAAGCAATGCAACCGGGTTTCGCGGAATTATGGACCAGCAAGAACTAGCGGCTTCCACTCAAAATTTTGACATTGTGCATAATTTAACTAAATATATTGTCGGTGGGCGTTTTACTCGCATGTGGGCCGATAATAATTCTTCTCTGTACGTGGGTTATCAATATAGCGAACATCACGCTGCGCAAGATGAACACTCCGCCCTGTTCGGCAACACCTTTTGGGTGGCCAACCGGGTACAGGTAGATATGGCCTATAACCACGTGTTTGACGTACATAACCACCACAGACGGGATATTTTCTATATTCGTTTAGGAACTTCTTTTTAGGGGATTTTATGAGCGAACAAAAAGACCTGAATATTAATGAGCGCGCCTTATCGCTGATTGCACACAAACTTCGCACACCGCTTTCTATTATTAACGGTTATGCCGAAGCGATTGGTTCGCAAGCCAGCAAAGAAAAATTTTCTCCGTTTACGTCAAAAGCGTTGGAAGAAATTCATACCCAAGGCGAACGGATGAGCCAGCTAGTGGAAAAATTGGCCGCGTTTAACCAGGTAACTACCGCTCAAAAAGAAGGGTTTGAAAAACAAACAATCGCTCTGAAAGCCTTAATTAAAAATTGTGCCACCGCCGCCATTGAACAAGAAGAAGATATTGCCTCCGCTTCACCGCTGGAGGGAGATTCTTCCGTTAAACGCGGCACTTTTGTGGAAATAGATTGCCCGGAAACCTTGCAGTTGACCGCTAACGAAAACATGTTGCGTTTGTGCATCCAAGAGTTACTGGTTAATGCAATTAAATTTAATAATAAAATGGAAAAAGTAATTAAAGTGCAAGTAGCCAACCACGGGGATTGTATTTCTCTTTCCGTGCGGGACTACGGCACCGGAATCCGTCCGCAAGATGTAACCCACATCTTTGAACCGTTCTATCAAGTAGATGACGACTTTACCGGCCAGGTAAACGGCTGGGGGTTGGGGCTTTCCATGGTAGAGCGAATTGTAGAATTACACCACGGAGCGGTAAGCGTCGTGTCGGACCGGGGGCTCGGTTCTATTTTTACCATTAATTTCCCGATTTTATGAACACAGAACAACTCTTAGCAGATACCTCTGCCCATTGCGAAACGCTTCGGGCAGACCTTACCAAAGCAACGCGTACGCTGGACGAAATGAACCGGCGTTTAGAGCAGATTTTGCAGCAATTACATAAAAATATAGAAGTGCGCGATGCCACCTTCGCAGAAGAGTTTAATACATTTTGCAGCACCTTGCGCACCACGCTGGATGCTCACGAACCGTTTTGGACGG
Organism: uncultured Elusimicrobium sp.; assembly: GCA_902794125.1. Taxonomy (GTDB): domain Bacteria; phylum Elusimicrobiota; class Elusimicrobia; order Elusimicrobiales; family Elusimicrobiaceae; genus Avelusimicrobium. Next base: position 33,531 of record CADBFX010000004.1, read on the forward strand.
AAGCCCGCGCCCAAGCGCGTTGTGCAAAACCGGCGGATTGGACCGTTGATTTGGCACTCCCGGCCAAAGGGTTTAACAGCCGCGCCAAAACGCTGTCGCGCGCGTGTGATGAATTTATCACCGCTTACGATGCGTTTGCCAAAAATTACAAAAATTTTACAGCTGCCAAACTAAATGTATGGCTCCTTACTTCGTGCCAAACCGATGTGCAGAATTTAACAGGTAAAATTTTGTTTTTAGCTCGGGAAATTGCCCAACATACCGAACGTAACAGGGGGAAATATGTTTGCGGATAAAACTACCATCTATTACTCAAAAACAAGCGCTATCTGCTTAACCATTATTGCCGGTGGAATTGTAACGGCTTTTTTAATCTACACCAAAGCCTTGCTTATTCCGCTCGTCATTTCTATTTTCCTCTACACCATGTTGGCGCAAATGACGCTCTACTTGAAACAAAATTTTTCGTTCCCTTCTTGGCTGGCGTTAACTGTTTCCGTTCTATTGGGAATTGCGTTCTTTGTAGCGGTTATTTTGTTTACCACCAGTTCCGTAGGCGACTTTTTAAAAGGGGCCGAAGTATATCGCCAAAATTTAATTGCCACAACTACGGACTTAGCTTCCCGTTTGGAACAATACGGCATCACGTTGGACCAAAACTTTATAGAAAATTACCTGCGTGAATTGCCTGTTTTTGATTGGCTTAAAAATGTGGGCGGAAAATTATTCTCTGTCATTTCCAACATCACGCTTATTATTTTATTTATGATTTTTTTCCTCATCGGTTCCAAACGCGCTAAACCGATCACCAACCCGGCTATTAAAGAAATGTTAGCCAACGTGTCTGTTTATTTGTCCGTCAAATTAATAGCGTCGTTAATAACAGGGCTTGTCGTAGCGGGTATTTTACTGAGTTTTAAAGTAAAAATGGCCATTTTGTTTGCGCTATTTGCGTTTTTACTTAATTTTATCCCGAGTGTTGGTTCTATTGCGGCTGTGCTCCTGCCTGTGCCGGTATTATTTTTGCAATATAATTTTGGGCCGCAATTTTTTATTGTAATCGGGCTTCTAACCGCGACCGAATTCATTATTGGCAACTTATTAGAGCCGCGCTTTTTGGGCGAAGGGATGGACTTGCATCCGGCCACTGTCGTCTGCAGTCTTATTTTTTGGACGTTGGCCTGGGGCGTGCCGGGAGCATTCCTTTCGGTACCGATTACCGCTTCTATTAAGATTGTACTAAGCAAAATTAAACATACGCGCCCGGTGGCAGAATTTTTGGCAGGGCGATTACCGCACTGACACGGTTTTGTTTACAATAAAAAACCCCGGCTAAACCGGGGTTTTTTGTGCATTAAATAATTATTTTTCAAGGGAGAGCAATCTTTTTTCAAACTCTTCCACCGGCAACGGTTTATCAAAATAATATCCTTGCCCCAAATCGCACCCAATCGAACGGAAGAATTCCACCTGCGCCGTGGTTTCTACCCCTTCGGCAATCACTTTTACGCCTAATTTTTTAATCATTTCTACCGCGCCGATAATTACTTGTTTGGCGGCTTTTGTATCATCAAATCCATTCAAAAATTCTTTATCTAACTTAATACCATCAAACTGCAATCCTTTTAATACATTCAAGGAAGAATAGCCGGAACCGAAATCGTCCATGACCACCGAAAAACCTTTTTGGTGTAATCCGCGGATGGCATTTTGCGCTAGTTCTACGTTGTCTAAAATCAAGCTTTCCGTGAGTTCCACTTCTATCAATTCATGCGGCACTTGGTAGCGGTCCACCAACCGGGTCATCTGCGTGAGGTACAACGAATCATTCAAATGCTGGCGTGAAAAATTAACAGCTACCGGCACAGGTGTGCGGCCTTCTTTTTTCCATTTATCTTGCAGTTTTACCACTTGCTCCAAGATATACATATCTAATTTTAAAACGAAACCGTTCTTCTCAAAAACAGGGATAAATGCGTCCGGGCTGATAATTCCTTTGTCCGGAGTAATCCAGCGCACCAATGCTTCAGCCTCGGTCATTTGACCGGTTTTAAGATCCACCTTCGGTTGCAAATAGACGCAAAATTCTCCGTTTTTTAAAGCGGCTTCCATAGAATTTTCTACTTGGCGTTCGGTTAAGATACGGCGGCGGTCTTGTTCGTCGTAAAATTGCACTTTATCGCGCGACGATCTTTTGGCTTTTTCAAGTGCCAAGTAGGCCCGGTCCATCATAATATAGAAAGGAATATGCTCCGTTACTTCGTACACCCCGAAAGCGACATCCAACATCACACAAGCATCTGCCGCGGTACAATCCCGCCGAATTTGTGCAGCCAAGTGATTTAGACGCGTGTGAAATTGAGGCCGATCTTGATACGAAAGCAACAACACAAAATTATCTGCCGCCGAACGGCAAAAACATTCGTTGGGCAACATCTCTTCGCGCAGTATTTCAGCAATCCGTTGTAGCACCTGGTTGCCGCGTTCGTATCCGTACATATCGTTAATTACTTTGAATTTTGTAATATCAAAAATAACTACCGAAGCCATCCTGTCTAGCGCGTTTAAGTGTTCCTCAAAAATCTGGCTCATGCGGTTTAAATTATCTGCCCCGGTAAGCGGGTCCACAAATGCCGTCATAAAAAGTTGGCGATTGCTGTATTCGCGCAAGCGTAAAATAAAGGCAAGAAACACGCTGAAAATAATAAAGATAAATGCAAATAGCCCCACAGACATAGAGGTAAAATTCCGCGCTTGCATTTCCACTGTGGCAGTAGGCAATTCCGCCAGCAAGTACCAATCGTTAACATCCAGTTTTAGACCGTACAGAAACCGGCGTTTCTTGGCAAATTTATACTGGGCAAAAGCAAAGGCACCGTCCATAATGCTTTGCCGCAGTTGGCGAGCTTGCTTGAAAGAAGAAAATTCCGACCGGTGTAATACATCGTATAAGTTGGCAAACGAGATATCCCGCCCTTCCAACATAACAGCCCCATCACTCCGCCGAATAATAAACGAAAAACCTTCCCCTCCAAACACGGGCAATTTTAGCAATTCTTCATAGCGGTCATCGGGCATAATAGCAAAAAGAACCCCAATCGTGGAGTTGGCCCGATGCAGCGTAACGGCTTGGATAACAATTTGCTCATCCCCTTCCGGAGCCGGTTCTTGCCCGGAAAGATAAGTGCCCTCTTGCAAGGTACGTTCTAAAATATGTTGGGTGAATTCTTCCGGAAGCGGTTGGGTTTGCGACAGGAAAACTTTGCCTTGCATCGTAATAAGTCCCAACGCAAGAAACGAATTATATTGGCTTTGTTGCAGCAAAAAGGATTCTAATTCCCAGGAATTTTTCCACGGGTAATCGTTTTGGGTAGTAATTGCAATAGTTTCTAAAACGTGACGATCGGCATTGATGGCACGATCAAAATCAGCCGCGGCTTCCGTACCGTTGGCCATAATCAACGTTTTTACGTCTGCCTCTAATGCATGACGGATGTATTGCCAATAGCACGCCACGCCCCCCGTCAGCAAAACAGCCCCAACGGCAAACAACACAAGTAACGAGCGAAACGAAATTTTTTTAGCCACACACCCTCACTGTATTTTTTATGCACGGCCTTGTGTTTCAGCCGGCGTTGTTGATTGATTACGAAAATGCCCAATGGTTTGTTGGGAATATGCAAAAAACGGATAGAACGGATTTTCCGGCTTGCGCAGTTCTTCTTCCGGTAATTCCGTGTGAAATAGTTTATCTTTAGCCACCGCAAACAGGCGCACCATTCCAACAGCAGACGGAGGCGGCAATTCGCTTCCGGCAGGCAGTGTCTGCATGTGGTCGGTTAATTTGCTGGCGTGGCCCAGCATATGTGCCGCCGCGGTTTGCAACGCTTCGTTCCCGTGACCGCCAATAATTCCCCCTAGCCCGCTTTTACTGTTGTTTTCAAAATAAAAGCTGCTGTCCCCCAACGAATTAGTGGCCAGCATTAAATGTTTAGTCACAGGGCCGTCTGCCAACGCCATTTCTATACCGGCTACGGCTATGTGGGCCGGGCCAACTTCAATAACCCCTTTACGGTTTTCTAAATTTTGGATATCCGTCCAAAAACGGCGCATATTGGCATAAGCTTTATTCATAAAATCTCCTTTATAAATAATAGCATTTTACCCCGTATATTTAATATAAAAAACAGATTAGACGAAGTCCCTTTTTTACGGTATAATAAAAAAGAGGTGTTTATGACGAAAAAAGGACGCGCTGTTATTTTAATGATGGATTCGTTTGGTATCGGAGGAGCCCAAGACGCCGCCCGGTTTAACGATGAAGGCGCCGATACGCTAGGCCATATTGCGGCCGCACGCGGCGGATTAAAAATCCCCAATTTGCTGGCCCTTGGTTTAGGTAAAGCCGCCCAAGCTTCCACCGGGCAGGCCCCTGCCGTCGGCCCACAACCCGCCGCCCAGGTTACACTCCCCTCCAAATATGGTTTTATGCGCGAAGTCAGCAACGGAAAAGACACTTCTTCCGGCCATTGGGAAATGGCCGGTTGCCCGGTAAATTTTGATTGGGGTTATTTTTCTCCGAATTATCCTTCGTTCCCGGAGGATCTCATCCAAAAAATTTGCACGGAAGCCGGGTTACCTGGTATTTTAGGTAACAAGGCCGCCTCCGGAACGGTCATTTTAGAAGAGCTGGGCGAAGAACATATCAAAACCGGAAAACCGATTTGTTACACCTCGGCCGACAGCGTATTTCAAATTGCCGCACACGAAAAACATTTTGGATTAGATAACTTATACCGCGTGTGTGAAATTGCTTTTAAACACATCAAACCCTATAACATTGCCCGCGTGATTGCGCGGCCGTTTGTGGGCGAGAAAAAAGGCGAATTTGCCCGCACTAAAAACCGCCACGATTATTCCGTTACGCCGCCCATGCCTACGGTTTTGGACAGTATCAAAAATGCGGGCGGAGCTGTAATTTCGGTCGGTAAAATTAACGATATTTTTGCTAAACAAGGCATTACAAAAGCCGTTAAGGCCTCCGGGTTGGAAGAACTATGGAACGTAACGTTGGCTGAAGCCAAGGCCGCCCCGGACTTTAGTTTGGTGTTTACGAATTTTGTTGATTTTGACATGACCTGGGGCCACCGCCGCGACACGGAGGGCTATGCCAAGGGCTTGGAATATTTTGATACGCGCCTGCCGGAACTAGCCGCGCAACTACAAGAAGATGATATCGTTTTTATTACAGCCGACCACGGGTGCGACCCAACTTATAAAGGCACCGATCACACTCGTGAAAATGTGCCGGTTCTTCTGTTTGGTCCTAAGGTTAATCCGCAGTTTATCGGCGCGCGCGATACGTACGCGGACCTTGGTCAAACGCTAGCCGATTATTTTAAATTACCCCCTCTCAAATTCGGCACCAGCTTTTGGAACTAAAAAAATATCCCGGCTCAACACCGGGATATTTTTCGGGGACCAATCTATTTTATTTCAATTGAATTTTGGCCATCATATCATACATAATGATACTGGCCGCGGCGGAAGCGTTTAAACTATCTACACCGCCCATTTGACGTTGCGGAATGGAAATTACTTCGTCGCAATTTTCGGCAGTTTTTTCGCGGATTCCAAATCCTTCTGAACCAATTACAAGCACTGCCGGAGAAGCATATTCCATCTTCGTAATGGGCTTGCCCGCCATATCGGCTCCGTAAATCCAAAAACCTTCTTCTTTTAAATCGTTTAGCGCAGCTGATAAATTGGCTACTTCCACAATATTAACGTTTTCAATGGCACCGCACGCTACTTTGTACACTGCCGGCGTGATGCCTACCGTCCGACGGTTGGGCAAGATAATCGTAGAAAAACCCAAACAGGCCGCACTGCGGATAATGGCTCCCAAGTTTTGCGGGTCAGTCATTTCGTCCACGGCAAGCCACAATTCCTTTTTGTTTCCTTCAGCTTCGTAGATGGCGGTGGAAAGTTTCATCAGTTTAACGGGTTGCACCTTGGCCATAATTCCTTGGTGGTTGGCGTTGTGGGTTAAACGGTCCAAGGTTTTATTATCAATGCGGTCAATTTTTACATTGGCCCGTTTGGCCATGCGAATAATATCCTCTACCGCACGGTGCCCGGCTTTGGCGTCCGACACGTACAGTTGGGTGACATTACGCTTTTTACTTTTTAGGGCTTCCTGTACGGCATGCACCCCGTAAATCATATCCAAATTTGTCTCGTTCATAAACACCTCTTAACCAATTTGAGCCGAACCGAAACTCATGCCCACTTCCAGTGCATAGCGCACTTCTTCGCCTTGCGGATCCACCCGTTTTAAATTGGCAATCGCATCTGCAATTTTTACTTCCGCCATGGCAAAACCTTTTAAAGCCGCCATAGAACCGAATTTCCCTTCTATTACCATATCCAACGCTTTAGCACCGTAGAGCGTAGAAAGCCAGCGGTCAAATGCGGTCGGCGTTCCGCCGCGTTGGGTGTGACCCAAAATACACGCGCGCGATTCAATGCCGGTTTTATCTTCAATCATGGCACTGAGCCTGTTTGCAATACCACCTAAGCGGATAGCATCTGTACTGCCAGCTACGGTGCGGGCGACGGCCTGTTCGCCTTTTTCGTTTTTAGCTCCTTCCGCAGCTACTACAATACTAAAGTTTTTACCTTTGCTTTTACGGTTTAAAATATAGTTGACGATTACATCATCGTTATACGGAATTTCCGGAATCAGCACAATGTCTCCGCCGCCAGCGATCGCCGAGCGCAAGGCAATCCAACCTGCGTAGCGGCCCATAGTTTCCACAATCATCACGCGGTGGTGGCTTTGCGCGGTAGTGTGCAAGCGGTCAATGGCTTCGGTGGCAATATGTAAAGCAGAATCAAACCCGAAAGTTTGGTCGGTAGCGGACAAATCATTATCAATCGTTTTGGGAACGGCCACAATAGGCATACCCATTTCCACAAACCGTTGCGACATATGAAGTGTGCCATCGCCGCCAATCGTGATTAACGCATCCAATTGATTGGCTTTAAAATTATGAAGCACAACGGAAGATAAATCGCGCGGTTGTTCAGGAGAGCCAAACGGCGGGAGCGTATAACTAAAGGGGTTGGCAATATTGCTGGACCCCAAAATTGTGCCACCCAACGTTAAAATACCGGAAACCGTATGCTCGGTAATTTGGATAAATTCGTTACGCACTAATCCGTCAAATCCGTTTTTAAAGCCGAGCACTTCTATCCCGCGGGACAGCGCATTTTTACTTACGGCACGTACTACCGCATTCAAACCGGGGCAATCGCCCCCGGCCGTCAAAATTCCTATTTTTCTTACCGTCATTTTTGTTCTCCTTATTGTTTGCGGATGGCTTTTACACGGGCCGCCACACGGTCAATTACCCAACCGGGTGTAGAGGCACCGGCTGTAATAAAAATTTTTTTTGCATGCAAAATGGGCCCTTCTTCTAATTCCTCTTCGGTTTCCACATGTTGCACCGCATGAGAAAGCCCCTTGCACAAAAGTGCCAGCCGCGCCGTATTGGCGCTGTGTTTGCCGCCTACTACAATTACTAAATCGGCATTTTGGGCTTGCTCAATGGTTTCTTTTTGGCGGTCTTTCGTGGGTTGGCAAATCGTATTGGAAATTTTACACTCCGCCGCATGTTTTTTTACTTCTTCGGCCGTTTCGTAAAAAACACTTTCTTTTTGCGTTGTCTGGGAAACCACATTTACTTTATCAAAAAAAGGTAATTCTTTGGCTTCTTCCGGACCCGAAACCACCGTGCCGTTTCCTTGCGTGTATCCCATCAGCCCAACCACTTCGGCGTGATCCGCATCCCCTACAATGACAGTGTGATACCCTTGTGCCGCAAATTGCGAAATAATATTTTGGGCATGTTTTACCAGCGGACACGTAGCATCTACCACTTCCATACCGCTGCTCTCCACTTCCTGTTGGAAAGACGGCGTAATTCCGTGTGCGCGAATGACCAGCACGCCGGATTTATCGGCCGCTTCCCGCGGGTGGTTAATGGCTGAAATTTGCTTTGCGTTTAATTGATCCGTCACTTGCTTATTGTGAATAAGCGGCCCAATAGTATAAACGGGCTTTTTGCCGGAAGCTTCCAGCTCCAGCACGCGGTCAATGGCGCGTTTTACCCCCGGGCAAAACCCGGCACATTTGGCTACGGTCACATCCTGTTCGTTTGGCATATGTATATTATATAAAAAGTAAAAGGATTCTTTGGCGGGGATGAGGGTTTGATTCCCTGTTACCTGCGGAAATTGCTATACTATACAAACAGGATTTCTATGACCACATTACTTATTATCCTCCTTTTATTATGCCTTAATGCATTGCTAGCCGCCTACGAAATGGCCATTGCTTCTATTTCGCGTACGCGGTTATCTATTCTGGTACAGGAAAAACACCCCGGAGCCGAGCAGGCTCTATTTATGAAAGACCACCTGGAAGGCAGTTTAGCTGTCGTTCAAATAGGGATTAGTTTGGTAGGGGCCCTTGCGGCGGCCTATGGTGGTGCCAGCGCCGGACACATTGTTACCCCGTGGTTGGTGGAACACATACACTTATCCCACCATGTAGCCAGCGCGCTAGCCATGGTGTTTGTGGTGTTACCCCTTAGTTTTGTAACTATTGTATTTGCGGAATTGTCACCTAAAACTTTTGCTATCAAAAATAAAGACCTGGTGGTATTAAAAATGTCCCCGGCAATGCGGGTACTCTACCACATATTGGCCCCGGTAGTAAAAGTAATGGAATCAATTGTACAAGCCGTTACTTGCAAAAGTACCCCGGCCCAAATAGATCCAAAAACCGCCCAACAAGCCGCCCTGGCCGACTTGCGCACGGCTGCGGCGATTGCTTCTTCCTCGCGTTTGTTCGGCAAGGCGGAAGAAAAAATTGTACTCTCCAGCGCTCAATTTTGTGTACGCAAAATTCGCGAAATCCAAGTGCCCTTAGAGCAAGTATATATGTTGGATGCAGATGACTCCATTGCCGACACCTTCGTAAAAGCTCACCTGGATATGCATACGCGTTTCCCGGTGCGGGCTAAACCTGATAATTCGCAGGAAATTTTAGGATACCTGAACTTTAAAGACATTTTCCTTTCCACCAAAGTAGCCTCCGTTTCCGGTGGGCCGACCACGGCGCGCAGTATCGTGCGGCCGATTTTGCGCTTGGAAGAAGATACGCTCATTTCCGCCGCCTTGGAAAAAATGATGAAAAGCAAACAACACATCAGCTTAGTAACTCAAGGCACGCACATTACAGGTATCGTTACGCTAGAGGATATTTTTGAAGAATTAGTGGGCGAAATAGAAGATGAATACGATTTCTTCCCGGCCTATATCCGCCCGTTCGGCGCGGCTTTAGCTGCCAGTGCCAGCGCGAAAATGACCGATATTTTTGAACGGTTAGATTTACCGCTTCCCGCCGATCTAAACAGCACAGAAACGGTGGAACAATGGGTCAGCCGGCAACTAAACCATACCCCCACCAAAAACGAAAAAATACGTGCTAACGGCATTTTGTTGGAAACCCGCAAGTTTAGACGCCACAAATTAATGGAAGCATTGATTAGCAAATTAGATGCATAAAAAAGCCCCGCGAAAGCGGGGCTTTTTTATGTGTGTTTTCCCTACAAAATCGCGCGACTGACTAGCGTGGAACGCAAGGCCTCCGGGTCCGTAAACAAGATGGTTTCAAACCCCAAATCGGCCGCCTTAGAAATGTTGGCCGCATTATCATCAATAAATACACAATTGGGTGCTTTTAATTGATAGCGTTCCAGCAAGCGAGAATAAATTACCGGGTCGGGCTTAACCAGTTTTTCTTCGCCGGATACAACGATTCCGTCAAACCATTTCAAAAAATCATAGTTTTTTTGGGCAATCGGAAAAGTTTCTGCAGACCAGTTGGTCAAGGCATACACGCGGTATCCACGATTTTTCAGCTCGCGCAAAATCTCCACGGAACCGGCAATCTCACCACCCAGCATTTCTTCCCAACGGGAATAATAAAAATTAATGGCAAACTTATATTCCGGGAATTTATCTTCCAACAATTTTATTCCTTGTTCAAACGGGCGCCCGGCATCTTGCTGCGTATTCCACTGCGAGGTGCATACATTGGTTAAAAACCAATCCATTTCTTTCTCGGTAGAAAATACTTTGCGGTATAAATAACGCGGATTCCAATCAATTAACACGCCGCCCAAATCAAATACAATATCTTTCATAAAACTACTTCTCCAAAAATATCCCGGCCTGAAACCGCCGGGATATCAAATAATTCTTGTTGTTAGGCCAAAATTTTCTTGGCTTGTTCAATCAGTTCTTGCAAATGCGCTTGGCTGGTGAACGTTTCGGCATAGATTTTTAAAATATTTTCCGTGCCGGAAGGACGCACCAATAACCAAGAATCTTGCAGATAGATTTTAATACCGTCCGTATCGCGCACACGGGCTACGTGTTCGCCGGCTACTTCGGTAATTTGTTTAAAGTCGGCTGCTTTCATGGATTTGACACGTTTTTTGGTAGCTTCGTCAGTCGGAACATCTACCCGCGTATAAAAGGGCATACCGTGTTTTTTGGTTAATTGTTCATACAACGAAGCGATATCACCTTCCGCTGCGCTAATTTCCATGAGCAAGCACACGGCCAAAATGCCGTCTTTTTCCGGCGTCCAACCGCTGACAGACATACCGGCACTTTCTTCGCCGGCTAGTACATATTGACGTTCTACAATACCTTTTACAAAATATTTAAAACCGACGTTCACTTCGTCCAATTCCAACCCATGTTCTTTGGCAATCCGGTCTAAAAGCGACGTAGTTCCTAAAGTGCGGCCGATACTACCGGCTCCGCTAATTTTGTGATGACGCACTAAATAATCAGCCATCACGCAAAGTGCGTGGTTGGGCGGAATGAGTCCACCTTTTTTTGTGGCCATCCGGGTCGCTGGCGCCGGCAAAATCATACGTTCCGCTTTGCACAAGTTCAATCAGCGGCTTCATCGGATAGGGAGACGACGGATCCATGCGGATTTTCCCATCGTGATCTATCGGAATAAAATAGAAAGTAGGATCCTGTAGTTCATTTACAATATCCACATTTTTCAGATGATATTTTTCTTTAAGTGCCTTGTAAAAAGCCAAGCTGCTCCCGCCGAGCGGATGAATCGCAAATTTAAGCGGGGAAGCGGCAATTTTTTCAAAATCTACCAATTTGGCTAATGCTTCCAAATAAGGCGTGATTAAATCTGCC